>NZ_JBMNDS010000039.1:0-89956 GCF_052543295.1 Streptomyces sp. SAS_270 | reverse complement strand
CCTCATGGTTCCGGCCACCCCGGCGGTTTTCTGCGGGCCTCGTGGGTCTCCTGGGTACCGGAACGCCGGAGGGCCCGCAGCAACGCCTGCTGCGGGCCCTCCGGCGTTTTCGTAACTCTGCGGACGTCGAGCCCCGACTAGGCCTCGTCGCGGCGCAGCGACGGCTTGAGGTCCTTCAGACGGCCCAGCAGGCCGTTCACGAACGAGGGTGAGTCGTCCGTGGAGAACTCCTTCGCCAGCTGCACCGCCTCGTCGAGCACCACCGCGTCCGGGGTCTCGTCGACCCAGATCAGCTCGTAGGCACCGAGGCGCAGGATGTTGCGGTCGACGACCGGCATCCTGTCCATCGTCCAGCCGACGGCGTACTGCGCGATGAGGTCGTCGATCCGGCGCACCTTGGTGGCGTACCCCTCGACCAGCTGCATCGTGTACTCGCTCACCGGCGGCTGCCGGGTGTCGGACCGGGAGTGCCGGATCCAGTCCGCGAGGACCGTCAGGACGTCCACGCCGCGCTGGTCGCCCTCGAAGAGGATCTGGAAGGCGCGCTTGCGGGCCGTGTTGCGGGCAGCCACGGTTAGCTGTTCACCCGGCCGAGGTAGTCGCTCGTACGGGTGTCGACCTTGATCTTCTCACCGGTGGTGATGAAGAGCGGCACCTGGATCTGGTGGCCGGTCTCCAGGGTGGCGGGCTTGGTGCCCCCGGTGGAGCGGTCGCCCTGGACGCCCGGCTCGGTCTCCTGGATGACGAGCTCGACGGCGGCCGGCAGCTCGACGAAGAGCACCTCGCCCTCGTGCTGCGCGACGGTGGCCGTGAAGCCCTCGATCAGGAAGTTGGCGGCGTCGCCGACGGACTTGCGGTCGACCATCAGCTGGTCGTACGTGTCCATGTCCATGAAGACGAAGTACTCGCCGTCCATGTACGAGAACTGCATGTCGCGCTTGTCGATCGTGGCCGTCTCGACCTTGACGCCGGCGTTGAACGTCTTGTCGACGACCTTGCCGGAGAGCACGTTCTTCAGCTTGGTGCGCACGAAGGCCGGGCCCTTGCCGGGCTTGACGTGCTGGAACTCGACGACGGACCAGAGCTGGCCCCCGTCGAGCTTGAGCACCAGGCCGTTCTTGAGGTCGTTCGTGGAAGCCACGGTTGCGGAATCTCCTGGACTGACGTGGACGACCCCGGCGCACCGCGCGTAGCTCGGAAAGCTACAGCGCGAGCAGTTCCTTGGTCGTGATGGTGAGTAGCTCGGGTCCGCCATCCGCCTCGGGGCGGACGACGAGCGTGTCATCGATCCGGACGCCGCCCCGGCCCGGGATGTGAACCCCCGGTTCGACGGTGACCGGCACGCAAGCGTCCAGTTTACCCATGGCCGCGGGGGCGAGCTGCGGCTCCTCGTCGATTTCGAGCCCGACACCGTGCCCCGTCAGCGGAGGGAGGCCTTCCATGTACCCCGCGGAGTCGAGGACCTGGCGGGCGGCGCGGTCCACGTCACGGTAGGCGGCGCCCGGGGCCAACGCCTCGCGTCCGGCGCGCTGGGCGGCGAAGACGAGGTCGTACAGCTCGATCTGCCAGTCGGCGGGAGAGGTGCCGATGACGAACGTACGGCCGATCTCGCAGCGGTAGCCGCGGTAGGTGGCCCCGAGGCAGACGGAGAGGAAATCTCCCTCCTCCACGCGCCGGTCGGTGGGCCGGTGGCCGCGCCGCCCCGAGTTCGGGCCGGTGCCGACGGAGGTCGCGAAGGCCGGACCGTCGGCTCCGTGGTCGACGAGGCGTCGCTCCAGCTCCAGCGCGAGATGGCGTTCGGTGCGGCCGACCAGGATGGATTCGAGCAGTTCGCCCAGCGCCTGGTCGGCGATCTCGGCGCCGATCCGCAGACAGGCGATCTCCTCCTCGCCCTTGACGACCCTCAGCTGCTCGACCGCACCGCCGAGGTCGCCCAGTCGCAGCCGGGGTGCCACCGAACCGATGGCCCGGTGCCGGGTCACGGTCAGGTGGTGCTCCTCGACGGCGAGGGACTCGGCGCCCCTGGCCGCGGCGACATCGGCGGCGGCGACGGCCGGGTCGCCACCGGGGCCCGGCAGCACCTGCACGCGCAGCGCCTCGTCGGGTCTGCCGTCCTCGGCCTCGCCGCTGGGCGGGCGCGAGCAGAACAGCAGGTCTTCACCCCTGCTCAGCAGGAGCACGGCGCCGTGCGGCGCCGCTCCCGCGAGATACCGCACATTGGCCGGGCGGGTGACCAGCGCCGTCGCGCTGCCACCTGCCGTACAGCGCTCCTTCAGCCGCTCCCGGCGGGCCGCGTAGACCTCTGACATGACCCGAGCCTACGAGCGGTGGCCGGATATCGCCGGTTCAGAGGGGCCGACCGGGGTGGGGCGGGCGCCCCCGGGTCACGGCCTCACCACTGGGGCGGGCTCGCGATGGAGCGGGCGAGCACGTCGTCCAGGACCCGGGCGGTGGCCGGAACGTCGAGCTGGGAGTTGTCGATGATGGGAAGTCCCGAGCCGTACCACCCGGCCATCCGGCCGTGGATGCGGGCGACTTCCTCGTCGGTGAGGCGGCGGTTGCCGGAGCGCTCGGCGTTGCGCTCCAGGACGATTTCCAGCCCGGGCAGCAGGACGACGGGCAGCAGTCCCGGACCCACATGCCGTTTCCAGCCACCGAGGCCGACGACCGGACGGTCCGGGAAGACCGCGTCGTCGAGGATGCAGGAGATGCCGTTGGCCAGGAAGTTCCGTGCGGCGAAGCCGCAGGTGCGGCGGGCGAGACGATACTGCGCCTCCGAATGGTCGTTCCATCCGGACTGCGGGTCGGCGAACCCGGAGCGCACCCATTCGCGTACGTCGTCGAGGCTGATGTGGGCGGTGGGCACCCGGCGGTGGCCCGCCCAGTACTTGGCGACGCTCGTCTTGCCGGCGCCGGCGGGGCCGATGAGCAGAACCGCGAGCGGGGCGGACGTCAGATCCGGCGCCGGACTCGGCAGGGGGACGGGGTTGCCCGGCGGCAGTTGCACATGGCCCGTGGTGTCCGGTGTCGGCGGGACGGGCGCGTGGTGCTGGGGCGCGTGCTGCGAAGCGTGCGTCTGAGGCGCCGAGGGGCCCTGCGGCGGGCCGGTGAAACCGGGGGCAGGCGGGGTCATGGGTGCCGCGCCCGGGTGTCCCGGGTGCTGCGCGGCCGGCGACCAGCCGGCCGCGGGGCCCTGCCCCGGCTGGTGGGGCGGCGGCAGCGGAGCCCCCACTGCGTGCTGCATCCGGTGCCACTCCGTCTCGTGTCCTGGCGCGTTCGCCTCCGGGGCGCTCAAGTCGCCTGCGGCGGGGCCCGAACCCCGTTCCCTACCGAACGGTACCGTCCCGGGCCGCCGTTGTGTGAACGGCCCGGGACGGCGCGAAGTGCCCGTGGGCGCAGGCGAATCGGACGAAGTGCACCCGAAGGGTAGCTACTCGCCCACTTCGCCGTACGCGGCGAGGAGGACGGCCGGGTCGGGGCCCTCCAGGACCGTCGGCTTGGCGAGTCCGTCGAGGACGATGAAGCGCAGCAGGTCGCCGCGGGACTTCTTGTCGACCTTCATGTTCTCCACGAGCTTGGGCCACTGGTCGTAGCGGTAGCTCAGGGGGAGGCCGACCGACTCCAGGACGGTGCGGTGGCGGTCGGCGGTCGCGTCGTCCAGCCGGCCCGCGAGACGGCCGAGTTCGGCGGCGAAGTGCATGCCGACCGAGACGGCCGCGCCGTGCCGCCACTTGTAGCGCTCGTTCTTCTCGATGGCGTGCGCGAGGGTGTGCCCGTAGTTGAGGATCTCGCGCAGGCCGGACTCCTTGAGGTCACCGGAGACGACCTCGGCCTTGACCTTGATGGACCGCTCGATCAGCTCGGCGGTGTGCGGGCCCGCCGGGGTGCGGGCCGCCTCCGGGTCGGCCTCGATCAGCTCCAGGATCACCGGGTCGGCGATGAACCCGGCCTTGATGATCTCGGCCAGCCCGGACACGTAGTCGTTGACCGGCAGCGAGTCCAGCGCGGCGAGATCGCAGAGCACGCCCGCGGGCGGGTGGAAGGCGCCGACGAGGTTCTTGCCCTCGGCGGTGTTGATGCCGGTCTTGCCGCCGACCGCCGCGTCCACCATGGCGAGCACGGTGGTGGGGACGGCGATCCAGCGCACCCCGCGCAGCCAGGTCGCCGCCACGAACCCGGCCAGGTCGGTGGTGGCACCGCCGCCGACACCGACGATGACGTCGGTGCGGGTGAAGCCGGACTGGCCGAGAGCCTTCCAGCAGTAGGCGGCGACCTCGGCGGTCTTGGCCTCCTCGGCGTTCGGCACCTGGATGGCGACGGTCTCGAAGCCCTGCCCGCCCAGATCCGCGGCGAGCGCCTCACCGGTGTCGGCGAGCGCCTCGGGGTGGATGACCGCGACGCGCTTGGCCTTCTCGCCGATCAGTCCACCGAGTTCGCCCAGGAGCTGCCGGCCGACCAGGACCTCGTACGGCTCGGTGCCCGCCGTGCCGCCGACCTGGATCCTTGTCACCTGCTGCTCGGTCATGCTTCCTTCAACTCCAGTGCGTCGAGGACCGCTTGGGCGACCTCTTCGGGGGTACGGCCGTCGGTCGCCACGACCGCGCGGGCGACGTCGGTGTACAGATGGCGGCGGGCCTCCATCAGCTCGCGCCACTGCCTGCGCGGGTTGACGGCCAGCAGCGGACGGGCGGCGTTCAGGCCGGTGCGCTGGACCGCCTCCTCGACCTCCATCGAGAGGTAGACCACCTGGTGTCCGGCGAGCGCGGCGCGCGTCTCCTCGTCGAGGATCGCGCCGCCGCCCAGCGCCAGGACGCCGTCGTGCTCGGCGAGCGCCCGGTGCACCGCCCGCTTCTCGACGGCGCGGAAGGCGGCCTCGCCCTCCTCGACGAAGATGTCGGCGATGGTGCGGCCCTCGGCGGCCACGATGTCCTCGTCCGTGTCCCGGTAGGCGCGGCCGAGCCGCTCGGCGACCAGGGCGCCCACCGTGGACTTGCCGACGCCCATGGGGCCGACCAGGACGAGCAGGGGGCCGGCGTTCACCGGATGGCCAGGTTCTCGAGGTACGAGCGCACGTTGCGGCGCGTCTCGGGCACGCTGTCGCCGCCGAACTTCTCCGCCACCGCGTCCGCGAGGACGAGGGCCACCATGGCCTCGGCGACGATGCCGGCGGCCGGGACCGCGCACACGTCGGAGCGCTGGTGGTGGGCCTTGGCGGCCTCGCCGGTGGCGACGTCGATGGTGGCGAGCGCGCGCGGCACGGTCGCGATCGGCTTCATCGCGGCGCGCACGCGCAGCAGTTCACCGGTGGTCAGACCGCCCTCGGTGCCGCCGGAGCGGCCGGAGGTGCGCCGGATGCCGTCCTCGGTGTGGACGATCTCGTCGTGCGCCTTGGAGCCCGGCACCCGGGCGAGGTCGAAGCCGTCGCCGACCTCGACGCCCTTGATGGCCTGGATGCCCATGAGGGCGGCCGCGAGCCGGGCGTCGAGGCGCCGGTCCCAGTGCACGTGCGAGCCCAGGCCCACGGGCACGCCGTACGCCAGCACCTCGACCACACCGCCGAGGGTGTCGCCGTCCTTGTGGGCCTGGTCGATCTCCGCGACCATCGCCTTCGACGCGTCGGCGTCCAGGCAGCGCACCGGGTCGGCGTCGAGCCTCTCCACATCGGAGGGCTTGGGGTAGACGCCGTAGGGGGCCTTGGCGGACGCGAGCTCGGTCACATGGCTGACGATCTCGATGCCCGCGGTCTCCTTCAGGTACGAGCGGGCCACCGCACCGAGCGCGACCCGGGCCGCGGTCTCCCGGGCACTCGCGCGCTCCAGGATCGGCCGGGCCTCGTCGAAGCCGTACTTCTGCATGCCCGCGAGGTCGGCGTGGCCGGGGCGCGGGCGGGTCAGCGGGGCGTTGCGCGCGAGGTCGGCGAGGATCTCCGGGGCGACCGGGTCGGCCGCCATGACCTGCTCCCACTTGGGCCACTCGGTGTTGCCCACCATGATGGCGATCGGCGAGCCCATGGTCAGCCCGTGGCGCACACCGCCGAGGAAGGTGACCTCGTCGCGCTCGAACTTCATCCGGGCACCGCGACCGTAACCAAGACGACGCCTGGCCAGGTGGTCCGCCACCATCTCCGTGGTGATCGGCACGCCGGCGGGAAGACCCTCCAGCGTCGCCACGAGTGCGGGGCCGTGGGACTCCCCCGCGGTCAGCCAGCGCAACCTGCTCAACGGTGCTCCTCATGATGCTCGCGCCCTGGTACTGCGTACTGTCTTTGCGTACGCGCGTCCTCGCGTACGGCGACGGCGCGACCGGTGCGCGGCCCTGGCCCGCCATCTCTGATCCTCCCACGTCCGGGCGCCCGGCCCGGCCGGTGGTCCAACAGACGGACGGACCGGTGGCCTCAGGAAGCGGTGGAGCTGTCGTCCGGGCGCAGCGGCGGCGGAGAGGCGGGCGGCGGCACGGCACCCGGCGGCGGCGCATATGCGCCCAGATGGTCGGCGCCGCGGCCCTGTCCGCGCATGGGCCGCCCCTCGCGCAGGGCCCGCCGGTGGTCGATCCTGCGCTTGATCTTGAAGCCCCACGTCGCCAGGACCGCGACAATCAGCAGGACCAGCACGACGTGCTGCATCCAGTCCGGCAGGAACGGCAGCACCAACTGGACGATCTCGCCCTTGCCGGATGCCATGGGCACGCCCGCGCTCATCCGTGTCTCCCCCCTCGGCCCCGCCCCCTGCAAGGCCTCGGGAAATCCTAGCGAGCGGCGAGCGCGTGTTCCCCGGCTTTGCGCATGGCGTCGAGCGGAGCCGGGGTGCGGCCCGTCATCTGCTCGACCTGGAGGACGGCCTGGTGGACGAGGAGGTCGAGGCCGCTGACGACGGCTCCGCCGTACGCCGACCAGCGGGCCGCCAGGTCGGTGGGCCACGGGTCGTACAGCACGTCGAAGAGGGTGGCGGGTCGTTCGGGGACGGCCGCGGCCAGCGCGTCCGTGGCGCCCGCCGGGGTGGTGGCGATCACGAGCGGGGCGCGCAGGGCCTCCTCGGCGTCGGCCCAGTCCGCCGTACGCACCTCGATGTCGAGCCGCTCCCCCCATTGCCGCATCTCGGCCGCCCGCTCCGTGCTGCGTACGTACGCGACGACCTCACCGGTGCAGATCCGGGCGAGGGCGGCCAGCGCCGAGGACGCGGTGGCGCCCGCTCCGAGGATGGCGGCGGAGTCGACCTGCTCGATCCCATGCTCGCGCAGGGCGGCGACAATGCCGGGGATGTCGGTGTTGTCGCCGAACCGTCGGCCGTCGTCGGTGAACACGACGGTGTTGACCGCCTCGACGGAGGACGCCGTCTCACTGATCTCGTCGAGCAGTGGGATCACGGCCCGCTTGAGGGGCATGGTCAGCGACAGCCCCGCCCACTCGCTGCCCAGCTTGCCGAAGAACCCGGGCAGCGCCTCCTCGTCGACCTCGAAGCGGTCGTACGACCACTCGCCGAGCCCGAGCGCCTTGTACGCGGCGCGGTGCAGCACCGGGGAGAGGGAGTGGGCGATGGGCGAGCCGAGTACGGCCGCCCGGCTCTTGGCGTCGCTCCTGCTCATTGACCCTTCTGTTCCTCGAGGTACTTCTCGCGGTTGCGGTTCTGCTCTTCGTTGGTCTCGGCGAACAGCGTCTTGGTCGCGCTGACGGAGACGAAGTAGTACCAGTTGCCCTTGGCCGGTTTGAGAGCGGCCTTGATCGCCACTTCACCGGGATTGCTGATCGGCCCGGGGGGCAGGCCCTTGATCTTGTACGTGTTGTACGGGTCCTTGATCTTCCGCAACTCGTCGACCGAGCCGGTCGCCAGTTTGGATTCGCCCTTCAGGTAGTTCACCGTCGAGTCGAAGTCGAGGAGGCCGTAGGTCTCCGTGTTGTTCGGCTTCAGACGGTTGTAGACCACCCTCGCGACCTTCTCGAAGTCGCTCTTGGACCTTCCTTCGGCCTGGACGAGGCTCGCCACGGTCAGTACCTGCAGCGGATTCTCCAGACCCAGGCTCTTGGCCTTTGCCTGAATGCCGAACGCGGCGTATTTCTGCTTGGCCTGGTCGACCATTTCCTTCAGGACTTCCTTGGGCTTCATGCCCTTGGCGACCGGATAGGTCGACGGGTAAAGGAAACCTTCCAGCGGGTCCTTGATGTCCTTGCCGCTGTTCGCCCAGTCCGGAAGTCCGAGGGTCGGCCATTCCTTCTTGGCGACGCCTTCGGTGGTTCCCTTGTCGAGGTCGAGACGCTTGTCGATCGACGCGTAGACGTCCTTGTTGCGCTTGCCTTCGGCGACGGTCAGGTTGTTCTTGCTCTTGGGGCTGAGCATCAGCGCGACGGCGCTTTCTCCGGACATTTGCTTGTTCAGAAGGTACGTGCCCGCCTGAATGGTCTTGCCCTGGGGGTTCTTGTCCTGTGCGGCCACGAAGGCGTCGACGCTCTTGACGACGTCTTTCTTCTTCAGTTCCTGGCCGATGGCATAACCGAGCGCACCCTTGGGAATGGTGACGGTCACCTTTTCGCTCGTGCCGTCGCCCGCGTAGTCGGGCGCCGCGCCGAAACGATTTTGGTAGAAGTGGTAGCCGAAGTAGCCGACGCCGCCGAGACCGCCTCCGAAGACCAGCACGACCACCAGGCAGGCACATCCGCTGCGCCGCTTTTTGCCCTTGCCCTTGCCCTTGCCCTTGCCCTTGCCGCCCCGGCCCTTGCGACCGCGGCCGCCGCTCTTCGGGTCGTCGTCATCGTCATCGTCGTCATCGTCGTCGCCGGCGAAGAACGCGTGCTCGCCCTGGTCGGGGCCGGGATCCCAGTCCGTCTCGGGCTCGGGCTCGGCGCGCCGACGGGCGGGCGGCTCCGGCGGCGGATAGGCGTCGGGGGTGCCGTAGTAGTCGGGCTGCTCGCCGTTGTACGCGGCGGGCCGGCCGCCGTACGGGTCGACCGGGTCGGCGGGGTACGGGACCTGCTGGTGCGCTCCGGTGTCCCAGCCGCCGTTGTTGTACTGCTGCTGGTCCTGCCCCGGGTACTGCTGCCCCTGGCCGGGGTACTGCGGCTGCCCCTGGCCGGGATATTGCTGCTGACCCTGGTCGCCGTACTGCTGGTACTGCTGGTATTGCTGCTGCCCCTGACCGTCGTACTGCGGGTGCCCCTGGTCGCCGTACTGCTGCTGCCCCTGGGGGTAGTGCGCCTGCTGGCCCGTGCCCCAGTCCCCGTACTGGGACTGCTGCGGCTGCTGCGGGTGCTGCTGATGCTGCGGCTGCTGCGGGTGCTGCTGCTGGCCGCCGTAGGACTGGCCGTTGTCGGCCTGCCCCGTCCATCCGACGTCCCCGAACAACGGGTCCTCCGGATGCCACGGTTCGGAGCCTGGGCCCCGGCCATACTCAGTCATCGATCCCCTAGAGCCGCGAGGCGGTGGCTGCTGGCGCTGGTGGCACGGCTCCCGGCCGCCTCTTTTGCTGTGCGGCGACTGTTCGAACGCCGCCACATCGCGCGGAACGTTACCGTATCGCGATCAGATGACCACTTCGACGCCCTCGCCGGGTGCTTTGCCTGACGCCCGTTCGGACTCCAGCGCCTGCTGCAGGATGATGACCGCGGCCGCCTGATCGATGACTGACCTGCCCTTTTTGGACTTCACACCCGAGGCGCGCAGCCCCTGACTGGCCGTCACTGTGGTCATCCTCTCGTCGAGGAGCCGCACCGCGACCGGGGCGATCATACGGGCCAGCTCCTGTGTGAAGGCGCGGACCTTGACGGCGGCCGGGCCCTCGCCCCCCTTGAGGGAGCGAGGGAGACCGACGACGACCTCGATCGGCTCGTACTCGTCGACGAGTTGCTTCAGCCGCCGCTGGGCGGCCGGGACATCGCGCCCCGGAACCGTCTCGACCGGAGTCGCGAGGATCCCGTCGGGGTCGCACGAGGCGACCCCGATACGGGCGTCCCCGACGTCGATGGCGAGACGGCGTCCGCGGCGCATGACGCTTCCTTCTGCGGTCACTTGGCCGTCTCGGCAACCAGGCGCTCGACCGCGTCGGCGGCCTCGCCGATGGCGGCCGGGTTCTGGCCGCCGCCCTGGGCGACGTCCGGCTTGCCGCCACCGCCGCCGCCGAGGGTCTTGGCGGCCGTACGGACCAGCTCGCCGGCCTTGAGGCCGCGCTCGCGGGCGGCCTCGTTGGTGGCGATGACCGTCAGCGGCTTGCCGCCCACCGTGGTGAACAGGGCGACCACGGCGGCGCGTCCGCCCTGGATGCGGCCGCGCACGTCGAGAACCAGCTTGCGCAGGTCGTCGGCGGTGGTGCCGTCCGGGACCTGGCCGGTGACCAGGGCGACGCCGTGCACGTCCTTGGCGGAGTCGACGAGACCGGCGGCGGCCTGGAGGACCTTCTCCGCGCGGAACTTCTCGATCTCCTTCTCGGCATCCTTGAGCTTGCCGAGCATGGCGGAGATCTTCTCCGGGAGCTCCTCGGGGCGGCCCTTGACCAGCTCCTGGAGCTGGGCGACCACCGTGTGCTCACGGGCGAGGAAGTTGTACGCGTCGACGCCGACGAGGGCCTCGATGCGGCGTACGCCGGAGCCGATGGACGACTCGCCGAGCAGCTTGACCAGGCCGAGCTGGGCGGTGTTGTGCACATGCGTGCCGCCGCACAGCTCCTTGGAGAAGTCGCCGATGGTGACGACGCGGACGCGCTCACCGTACTTCTCGCCGAACTCGGCGATGGCGCCCTGCTTCTTGGCCTCGTCGAGGCTGAGGATCTCGGCGTGCACGTCCAGGTCGCGGGCGAGCACCTCGTTGATCTTCTGCTCGACGTCGGTCATCACGGCCGTCGGAACGGCGGACGGGGAGCCGAAGTCGAAGCGGAAGCGGCCGGGCTGGTTCTCGGAACCGGCCTGGGCGGCCGTCGGGCCGAGGGCGTCGCGCAGGGCCTGGTGCGTGAGGTGCGTGGCCGAGTGGGCGCGGGCGATGGCCTTGCGGCGGCGTACGTCGATGACGGCCTGCGCCAAGGCGCCGACGGTCACCTCGCCGACCTGGACGACGCCCTTGTGGACGTACACACCGGGGACCGGCTTCTGACAGTCGCGGATCTCGATGACGGCGCCGGAGTCGACCTTGATACGGCCGGTGTCGCCGATCTGGCCGCCGCCCTCGGCGTAGAACGGGGTGCGGTCGAGGACGATCTCGACCTCGTCGCCCTCGGTGGCGGCGGGCGAGGAGACGCCGTCGACGAGGATGCCGACGATCTTCGACTCACCCTCGGTGCGGTCGTAGCCGACGAACTCGGTCTCTCCGGCGGCGTCGGCGATCTGGCGGTAGGCGCCGAGGTCGGCGTGGCCGGTCTTCTTGGCGCGGGCATCGGCCTTGGCCTGGTCCCGCTGGGCCTTCATCAGGCGGCGGAAGCCGTCCTCGTCCACGGAAAGGCCCTGTTCGGCGGCCATTTCGAGGGTGAGGTCGATGGGGAAGCCCCAGGTGTCGTGGAGCAGGAAGGCCTTGTCGCCGGCGAGGACCTTGCCGCCGGACTCCTTGGTGTCGCTGATGGCGGTGTCGAGGATGTTCGTGCCGGCCTTCAGCGTCTTGAGGAAGGCGGCCTCCTCGGCGAGGGCCACGGTCTCGATGCGCTTGCGGTCGGTCACGAGCTCCGGGTACTGCTGGCCCATCATCGCGATCACGACGTCGATGAGGTCCTGGACGACCGGGCCGGTGGCGCCGAGCAGGCGCATGTTGCGGATGGCGCGGCGCATGATGCGGCGCAGCACGTAGCCGCGGCCCTCGTTGCCGGGGCTCACGCCGTCACCGATGAGCATCACGGACGTGCGCATGTGGTCGGTGACCACGCGCAGCGAGACATCCGACTCGTGGGCGGCGCCGTACTGCACACCCGTCAGCTCGGTGGCCTTCTTGATGACGGCCATGGAGGTGTCGATCTCGTACATGTTCTGCACGCCCTGCAGAATCATGGCGAGGCGTTCCATGCCGAGGCCGGTGTCGATGTTCTTGCTGGGCAGGTCGCCGAGGATCTCGAAGTCCTCCTTCGAGGTGCCCTCGCCGCGCTCGTACTGCATGAAGACCAGGTTCCAGATCTCCACGTACCGCTCGTCGTTGACGGCGGGGCCGCCCTCGACACCGAACTCGGGGCCGCGGTCGTAGTTGATCTCGGAACACGGGCCGCAGGGTCCGGGGACGCCCATGGACCAGTAGTTGTCCTTCTTGCCGAGGCGCTGGATGCGCTCGGCCGGGACACCGATCTTGTCGCGCCAGATGGTCTCGGCCTCGTCGTCGTCGAGGTAGACCGTGATCCACAGACGCTCGGGGTCGAGCCCGTAACCACCCTTGTCCTGGGGCGAGGTGAGCAGCTCCCAGGCGTAGGTGATGGCGCCTTCCTTGAAGTAGTCGCCGAAGGAGAAGTTGCCGCACATCTGGAAGAACGTGCCGTGACGGGTGGTCTTGCCGACCTCTTCGATGTCGGGCGTGCGCACGCACTTCTGCACGCTGGTGGCGCGCGACCACGGCGGCTTGACCTCGCCGAGGAAGTACGGCTTGAAGGGGACCATGCCCGCGGGGACGAGGAGCAGAGTCGGGTCGTCCGCGATGAGCGACGCCGAGGGGACGACGGTGTGACCGCGCTCCTCGTAGAAGCTCAACCAGCGGCGGCGGATTTCAGCCGACTCCATCAGTGGTCCTCATTCCGGTTGTACGAGTACGTCGTGTTCTCGATGTACTTGATCTGCTTGTTCTGCTTGCTGCTCTGGTTGTTCTTGTCGTTGGCGATCGCGGTGAGGCGTCGCTGTGCGGGGAGTTCGGGGTCCGCGTTCAGGCCCAGCGCCTCGTCGAGTTCGGCCTCCCGCTGGGCCATGCCGTCGCGGACGTCGAGCGCGAAGTCCTTGAGCCGGTGCCCCGCGTCGATCGCCTTGTTGGCGGCCTGGGCCGCGAGGCTCTCGGGGGTCAGCTGCTTGAGCTTGCGGTTGACTTTGGTGGTGGCCCACACGCCGGCGGCTGCGCCCGCGGTGAACCAGAACGTACGGCGGAACATCGCTGCGTCAGTCCTTCTTCCGCTTTCCCCGTCGTGCGGACGGGACGGTGCGGCCCACGATCACGGTGCGCCGGGGGGCCTTGTCGGGCACATTGTCACGGCGGACGCCGATGGCCCGGCGGACGCCGTAGCCGAACGCCGCCACCTTCACCAGCGGGCCGCCGAAGGTGGAGGCGACGGTCGAGGAGAGCGCCGACGCGTTCGACGTGACCTCCTGGACGTCCGATGCGATGGCGTCGACCCGGTCGATCTGGGTCTGCGCGGAGCGCACTGCGGCGGAGGCGTCGGCCAGCAGCGGGACGGCCTGGTCGGTCACGTCCGCCACGAGCTTGGTGGTCGCCCTGAGCGTCTGGGCCAGCCTCACCAGCGCGACGGCGAGGAAGGAGACCAGGATCGCCCAGAAGACGGCCACCAGGATCCCGGCCACCTCTCCACCGGACACTGTGCACCCGCTCCCTTGATCACCTGCAGTCGACGAATGACCTGCAGTCAACATCGGAACCCGAAAAAATCAGTCCCCCGAGCCTATCGCGCCGGGGCCGCCGCGCTGTACCGCATTACCGCCCGCCCGTACAGGAGTTGCGCGAAGCGATTGTACGGACCGCTTACGGGTCAGTACGCTCCGTGTTCCATGCAGGGTTCTCAGCGCACCGGCGGTCCGACGCTCGGCAATCTCCCGTTGGAGCTCGACGCGTTCGTGGGGCGCTCGGCCGAACTCGCGGGGCTCGGCCGGGCACTGGGGGCGGGCCGCCTGGTGACGGTGACGGGCATGGGCGGGATCGGCAAGTCGCGGCTGGCCGCGCACGCGGCGGCGCGGACCGGCGCCCGCGACGGGGTGTGGCGGGTGGAGCTCGCCTCGGTGCACGACCCGGATCTCGTCGAGTACGCGCTGGTCGAGGCGCTGGGGCTGACGGACCACACGGCGCGGCCACCGCGCCAGGTGCTGCTCGACCATCTCGCCGGTCTTCAACTCCTGCTGGTGCTCGACGGGTTCGAGCATCTCGTGGACGCATGCGCCGCACTCGTGGGCGAGCTGCTGCGCGGGGTGCCAGGTCTTCGAGTGTTGGCGGTGGGCCGCAGGCCGCTGGACGTCGAGGGCGAGCGGCTCTTCCCGCTGGCGCCGCTGAGCGAGCCGGAGGCTGTGGAACTGTTCGCGCAGCGCGCGGCGGCGGGGGTGCCCGGGTTCGCGCTGGACAAGGGCAACCGGGCGGACGTGCTGGAGCTGTGCCGGCGACTGGACGGAATCCCGCTCGCCGTCGAGCTGGCGGCGGGCAGGCTGCGGGTCCTCTCCCCCGCACAGCTGCTGGCCCGGCTCGGCGACCGGTTCCGGCTGCTGGCCGGTGCCGGGCGGGACATGCTGCCGCGCCATCGGACGCTGCGCACGGCGATCGGCTGGAGCCATGAGCTGTGCACGCCCCAGGAGCGGCTGCTCTGGTCGCGGCTCACGGTGTTCGTCGGGCCGTTCGACCTGGAGTCCGCCGAGTACGTGTGCAGTGGCGACGGTCTGCAGGCCGACGAGATCCTCGACGTGCTCGGCGCCCTCCTCGCCCAGTCCGTGCTGTCCCGAGAGGAGACGGCCGCGGGTGTGCGCTACCGGATGCTGGACACGGTCCGGGCCTACGGCTTCGGCTGGCTGGAGGCGACGGGCGACGCGGCACGGCTGCGCCGGCGGCACCGCGACTGGTACGTGGGCCTGGCGACCTGGTGCGAGCTTGACTGGTTCTCGCCGCGCCAGGGCGAGGTGGCCGTACGCGTCGAGGCGGAGCTGCCGAACCTGCGCGCCGCCATGGAGTACTGCCTGACCGAGCCGGGGGAAGGGCATCTGGGCCAGTATCTGGCGGGCGGCCTGTGGTTCTACTGGGTCGGCTGCGGGCGTCTCGCGGAGGGGCGGCACTGGCTGGAGCGGAGCGTGGAGCTGCACGCGGACGACGTCGAGGACACGGAGGACGGGACGCACGGGCAGCCCCGGTTGAAGGCCCTGTGGGTGCTCGGCTATGTGGCGATCCTGCAGGGCGACCGCGTGCCCGCGCTGGCTGCGCTGCACGAGTGCCGTGAGGAGGCGGACCGCACGGGCAACGCGATCGCGGCGGCCTACGCCGAGCACCGCACCGGCTGTCTGGCCCTGGTCACGGACGACATGCCGCGTGCCGAGAGCCTGCTGCGTTCGGCGCTCGACCGCTATCACGAGATCGGCGAGCTCAACAGCAATGTGCTGATGGGGCAGGTCGAGCTGGCGATGGCCGTGGCGTTCCGGGGGGATATGCCGGGCGCGGTGAAGCTGTGCGAGGACGTCCGCCGGGTGTGCGAGGACCACGGGGAGCGCTGGGCACTGGCGTACGCGCTGTACGTCCTCGCGTACGAGGCCTGGAGCGCGGGCGATCCGGTACGGGCCCGGGGTCTTCTGGAGCAGTGCCTCGGCAGCGCCCACGCGTTTCGCGATCTGCTGGGCACGGTGCTCTCGATCGAACTCCTCGCCCTGGTCACGCAGGTACAGGGCGACTCGGCCGAGGCGGCGCTGCTGCAGGGTGCGGCGGCCCGGATGTGGCCGTCGGTCGGTCTGCCGCTGTTCGGTTCCGCGTACTACAACGCGCCGCACGAGCTGTGCGAGGCGAACGCCCGGGAGCGGCTGGGCGACGAGCGGTACGAGCAGTGCGTACGGGAAGGGGCGCTGCTCGGCCGGGACGCGGCGGTGGCCCGGGCGCTGCGGCGGGCCGGGGCGCAGCCGCTCGGTGCGCTGCCCGCGCCGCGGGGGCCGTATCCGGGGCGGGCCCCGGACACACGCGAGCCCGCCGCCTCGCCCACCCGGAAGGGCGGCGAAACGGCGGGCTGATGCGCAGGTGGTGCTACGTCCGTGAGGTGATCAGCGGGCGTAGTACTCGACGACGAGCTGCTCGTCGCAGATCACCGGGATCTCCTTGCGGTTCGGCTCGCGGTCCAGGCGGAAGGCCAGGGCGCGGAGGTTCACCTGGAGGTAGCGCGGGGTCTCGCCGTCGGGGGCGAAGCCACCCTCACGCGCGACCTGGAACAGCGGCTTCTCGCGGCTGCGCTCGCGGACCATCACGACGTCGTCGGGACGGACACGGAACGACGGCTTGTCGACCTTGCCACCGTTGACCTCGATGTGGCCGTGCACGACCATCTGGCGGGCCTGGTAGATCGTGCGGGCGATGCCCGAACGCAGAACCAGGGCGTCGAGACGACGCTCCAGCTCGATGACCAGGGCCTCACCGGTCTTGCCCTGCGTCTTGGCGGCACGCTCGTAGGCGCGGACGAGCTGGCGCTCGGACACGTCGTACTGCGCGCGCAGACGCTGCTTCTCCAGCAGACGGACCTTGTAGTCCGAGTTCTGCTTGCGGCCACGGCCGTGCTCGCCCGGCGGGTAGGGGCGGGCCTCGAAGTACTTGACGGCCTTCGGGGTCAGCGCGATGCCGAGGGCACGCGACTTCTTGACCTTGGGGCGGGGCTGATTCGCCACTTTTACTCTTTCCTTGATTTCGGCTCACCAGAGTTGAGGGAGGTCGCATCCGCAGCCTGGGAAACCCCGCGGGTCCTGACGGACCTGCCGGGCAGCCGCTCCCTGGTCTGGGCACATACGTGCAGCACGCGAGTGGCCCACCGACCTTTCCCGGATACCGGGTGGTGGTGGGCTGCCCGCGACACCTTCGACGGTGCGCGACGCTCCTGGAATCCCCCCGTGGAGGCGGGGGCTCCGGCTGGATGTCCCGTTCTGGTGGTGCCGGCTCCCCCTTGCGGCGGGCCGGACACGGGACTCAGCACTTCGAGGCAGTCTACAGGGTGGTCACGACCGCCCTCGACCGAGGTGCTTCCTGGTCCACTCGACCGCGTCCGCGTAGCGCGCCTCGGCGCCGTGCCGGGTGGGGGTGTAGTACTCGCGGTCCTTGAGCTCCTCCGGGGCGTACTGCTGGGCGGCGATCCCCTCGGGCAGGTCGTGCGGGTACACATACCCCTGGGCGTGCCCCAGCTTGGCCGCGCCCTTGTAGTGCCCGTCGCGCAGGTGCATCGGCACCGGGCCCGCGTGCCCCTTGCGTACGTCCTCCATGGCGGCGCCGATCGCCGTCGTCGCGGCATTGGACTTGGGGGCCAGGGCGAGGGCGATGGTGGCGTGGCTGAGGGTGAGCGCGGCCTCGGGGAAGCCGATCATGGCGACGGCCTGGGCGGCGGCGACGGCTATGGGCAGCGCATTCGGGTCGGCGAGGCCGATGTCCTCGCTGGCGGAGATCATCAGGCGGCGGGCGATGAACCGGGGGTCCTCGCCGGCCTCGATCATCCGCGCCAGGTAGTGCAGGGCCGCGTCCACGTCGGAGCCGCGGATGGACTTGATGAGGGCGCTCGCGACGTCGTAGTGCTGGTCGCCGTCGCGGTCGTACTTCACGGCGGCGCGGTCGACCGTCTCCTCCAGGGTCCGGAGGGTGATCTCCGGCTCTCCCTGGTCGAGGGCGGATCCGGCGGCGGCCTCCAGGGCGGTGAGGGCGCGGCGGGCGTCGCCGCCGGCGATCCGCAGCAGGTGCTCCTCCGTGTCCTCGGGGAGGGCGACGGACCCCTTGAGGCCGCGTTCGTCGGCGAGCGCCCGGCGCAGCAGGCCGCGCAGGTCGTCGTCGGTGAGCGGTTCGAGAGTGAGCAGGAGGGAGCGGGAGAGGAGGGGGGAGATGATGGAGAAGTACGGGTTCTCCGTCGTCGCGGCGATCAGCGTCACCCAGCGGTTCTCCACGGCCGGCAGGAGGGAGTCCTGCTGGGCCTTGCTGAAGCGGTGGATCTCGTCCAGGAAGAGGACGGTCTCCTTGCCGAAGCCGCCGGTGGCACGGCGTGCACTCTCGATGACCGCGCGGACTTCCTTGACGCCGGCGGTGATCGCGGAGAGCTCCACGAAGCGCTTGTCGGTGGCCTTGGAGACGACGTAGGCGAGGGTGGTCTTGCCGGTGCCGGGCGGGCCCCACAGGATCACGGAGGACGGTCCGGCCGGGCCGCCGCTGCCCTCGCCGACGAGTCTGCGCAGGGGTGAGCCCGGCTTCAGCAGATGCTGCTGGCCCACGACTTCGTCGAGGATGCGCGGGCGCATCCGCACCGCCAGGGGGCTGCTGGACGGGTCCTTCTCCTGGCGTTCTTCTGCTGCGGCGGTGAACAGGTCGGGCTCCACGCACAAAACCCTATGTCACGCCACTGACAACGCCGTCCGGCCGAAGAGATCCGGGGTCGGTCAGCTGGTCCAGAAGTCCCACCAGCGGGTCAGGATCAGCATGCCGATGACGCCGACGTGCATCACGGGCAGTACCCAGGTGAACTCGCCGAGGAAGGCCTTGATCCGGCGCGGTGCGGGCAGGAAGTCGTTGCGCACGTTCGACGACGTCACGTACCAGAACATGATGATCGTCGCGACCCACGCCAGGGAGCACCACAGGCAGAGCGCGTTGATCCGGTACAGCGACTGGAACTGCAGCCAGGTGCAGAACCCGACACCGAAGAGCGTGCCCGCGTTGAAGGTCAGCCAGTACCAGCGCGGGAAGGTGGCCCGGGCGAGCAGGCTCATGCCGACGCAGATGACGATGCCGTAGGCGACGAGACCCATCATGGGGTTCGGGAAGCCGAACGCCGACGCCTGGTCGCTCTTCATGATGTTGCCGCAGGAGACGACCGGGTTCAGGCTGCACCCCGGCACGAAGTCCGGGTTCTCCAGCAGCTTGAACTTGTCGATCGTGATGACCCACGCGGCAAGGAGGCCCGCCGCGCCGGTGATCACCAGCATCAAGGCGAACGCACGGCTGCCGCCCACCCTCCGGGGGCCGTCGGCCCGCCCCGGGCCGGTGGACACGCTGTCCTTGACTGTCGTCTTGCTCATCACGCCGTTCCGTTGTGTCGAAGGGCCCCCGGGCACGGTCATTGTGCCGCACCTACCAGTGTGTCCACCGTTCGATGGACATAAGGAGGTACGCACAGTCGTCCCGGAACGTTCGGTTCCGGGGAAGGATCGCCGGCATGACAGCAGACGCGAACCAGCTCGCGGTGGACGTACGGGGGCTGCGCAAGCAGTACGGGGACGTGACCGCCGTGGACGGCATCGATCTCGGCATCCGACAGGGCGAGGTGTTCGGCCTGCTCGGGCCCAATGGTGCGGGCAAGAGCACCACGGTGGAGATACTCCAGGGCAACCGGAGCCGGGACGCGGGCGAGGTCCGCGTGCTCGGCTCCGATCCGGCGACGGCCACGCGCGCGTGGCGTTCACGTGTCGGAATCGTCTGGCAGGACGAATCCGCACCCGCCGAGTTGACGGTCCGCGAGACCGTGCGGCATTTCGCCCGCTATTACCCAAAACCTCGGCAGCCCGACGAGGTGATCGGCCTCGTGGGCCTGGAGGAGAAGGCGAGCAGCCGGATCAAGTCGCTCTCCGGTGGTCAGCGCAGACGCCTGGACGTGGCACTCGGTGTGATCGGCGACCCGGACCTGCTGCTCCTGGACGAACCGACGACCGGCTTCGACCCGGCGGCGCGGCGGCAGTTCTGGGACCTGATCCGCAAGCTCGCGGGCGAGGGCACGACCATCGTGCTGACGACGCACTACCTGGAGGAGGCCGAAGCCCTCGCGAACCGCCTCGCGGTCATCGCCCGCGGACGTGTGGTCGCCGAGGGCGAGCCCGCGGCCCTGCGGGACCGCTACGGCACCGACGCCACCGTCGAGTGGGCGGAGGCCGACGGCACCCCGCGCAGCGAGCGCACGGCCACGCCCACGCGTACGGTCGCGGAGCTCACCCGCCGCTTCGACGGCGAGATACCGGGGTTGCGGGTCAGCCGCCCCACCCTTGAGGACGTCTATCTGCGGCTGACCGGACTGGAGGACGCGCGATGACGGTGACGGACGTACGCACCCGCAGGAGGACCTCGGAAGGCCGGCTGCCCGGAGCCTGGGGGCTCGGGCTGCTCCGGGGAGCCCTGGAGATCAAGCAGTTCTTCCGTCAGCGCGACCAGGTGGTTTTCACCTTCGCCTTCCCGATCGTCTTCCTCTTCCTCTTCGCGTCGATCTTCAGCGACGACGTGCAGGGAGCGGGCATCACGGCCTCCCAGCTGTACGTCCCGGCGATGATGGCCGCCGGGATCATGTCCACCAGCTTCCAGTCCCTCGGTATCTCGATCGCCATCGAGCGGGACGAGAAGGTGCTGCGCCGGCTGCGCGGCACACCGATGCCGCCGGCGGCGTACTTCCTCGGCAAGATCTGGCTCGTGCTCGTGACCGGTCTGCTGGAGACGGCGGTCCTCCTCGTCGTCGGCACGACCCTGTACGACGTGGACCTGCCCTCGGACGCCGGGAAGTGGCTCGACTTCGCCTGGATCTTCGTGCTCGGTCTGACCGGGTGCGCCCTGCTCGGCATCGCGATCAGCTCGGTCCCGAAGTCCGGCCGGAGCGCCAGCTCCGTGGTCGTGCTGCCCTTCCTGGTCCTGCAGTTCATCTCCGGGGTGTACATCGCCATCGACACCATCCCGGACTGGATGCTGAACATCGGTGCGCTGTTCCCGCTGAAGTGGATGTGCCAGGGGCTGCGGGGCGTGTTCCTGCCCGAGTCGGCACAGGTCCTGGAGCAGACCGGCACCTGGGAGTTCGGTCGGATCGCCCTGGTGCTGGGGGCGTGGTGCGTCGGAGGACTGCTGCTGTGCCTGCTGACGTTCCGCTGGAAGAGCCGCCGCGACGGATGAAGGGGCCCGGCCCGGAGCCCGGCGCGTACACGCTTTCGCCCGTTCTCGAACGCCGGAAGGGCTGAAGATCCAGCCCCTCCGGCGTTTGAGGAACAGCGCGCTCGGCCTCAGCCCAGTCGCGCCCGGAGCTCACCCACGATCGCGTCCACCGCCACCGCCGTCTGCTCCCCCGACTCCATGTCCTTCAGCTGCACGACGCCCTCGGCGAGGTCGCGTTCACCGGCCACGAGGGTGTAGCGCGCGCCCGAGCGGTTGGCGTTCTTCATCGCGCCCTTGAGGCCCTTCCCGCCGTACGAGAAGTCGGCCGCGACGCCCGCCTTGCGGAGCTCGGTGACCACGCCGAAGAGGACGCGTCGGGCCTCCTCGCCCAGCGGGACCGCGAACACGCTGGTGGCGGCCGGGAGTTCGAGCGTGACGCCCTCCGCCTCCAGGGCGAGGACCGTGCGGTCGACGCCGAGGGCCCAGCCGACGGACGGCAGCGCGGGGCCGCCGATCATCTCGGACAGGCCGTCGTAGCGGCCACCGCCGCCCACCGCGGACTGGGAGCCCAGGCCGTCGTGGACGAACTCGAAGGTCGTACGGGTGTAGTAGTCGAGGCCGCGGACCAGCTTGGGGTCGTCCTCGAAGGAGACGCCCGCCGCCGTGATCAGCTCGCGCACCTCCTCGTGATACGCCTTGCACGCGTCGCACAGGTAGTCGCGCAGCAGCGGCGCACCGACCAACTGCTTCTGGACGGCGTCCCGCTTGTCGTCGAGCACCCGCAGCGGGTTGATGTCCGCGCGGCGGAGGGTGTCCTCGTCGAGGTCGAGGCCGCGCAGGAAGTCCTGCAGAGCCGCCCGGTAGACGGGGCGGCACTCCTTGTCGCCGAGGGAGTTGAGCAGGATGCGGAACTCGCGCAGCCCGAGCGACCGGTACGCCTGGTCGGCCAGGATGATCAACTCGGCGTCCAGCGCCGGGTCCTCGGCACCGATCGCCTCGGCGCCCACCTGCGAGAAGTGCCTGTAACGGCCCTTCTGGGGGCGTTCGTAGCGGTAGTACGAGCCCGAGTACCAGAGCTTGACGGGGAGGTTGCCCGCCTTGTGCAGGTTGGCCTCCAGCGCGGCGCGCAACACGGAGGCCGTGCCCTCGGGGCGCAGCGCCAGCTTGTCGCCGCCCTTGGTCTCGAAGGCGTACATCTCCTTGGTCACGATGTCGGTGGACTCACCGACACCGCGCGCGAACAGCTCGACGCTTTCGAAGCCGGGCGTCTCGACGTAGCCGTAGCCGGAGTTGCGCAGCGGCGCGGCGATCGCCTCACGCACGGCGAGGTACGTCGCGGAGTCGGGCGGCAGAAGGTCGTACGTGCCCTTGGGGGCCTGGAAGGTACTCACGGAAGGTCTCGTCACATTCCTCGTCGGGGAGCGTCCGTGCTCCCGAGGCCGGCGGCCACTTCCCGCAGATACGGGTTGGTGGCGCGCTCCTGGCCGATGGTCGTCTGGGGGCCGTGGCCGGACAGCACCACGGTCGAGTCGTCGAGCGGCAGGCACACACGGCCCAGCGAGTCGAGGATCTCGGCGTGGGAGCCGCCGGGCAGATCGGTGCGTCCGATGGAGCCGGCGAAGAGCAGATCGCCCGAGAAGAAGACCGACGGAATGTCCGCGGTCTCGGGCATCCGGAACGTCACCGACCCCTTCGTATGGCCGGGCGCGTGCGCGACGGAGAAGTTGAGGCCGGCGAGCTTCAACCCGGCGCCGTCGGTCAACTCCTTCACGTCGTCCGGCTCCCCCACGGTCAGCTCGCCCATCAGCGGCATCCCGATGGAACGGCCGAGCGCCTTCTCCGGGTCGCTCATCATGTAGCGGTCCTCGGGGTGGATCCAGGCCGGCACGTCGTGCGCGCCGCACACCGGGACGACCGAGGCGACATGGTCGATGTGGCCGTGCGTGAGGATGACCGCGACGGGCTTGAGCCGATGTTTCGCGAGCGCGTCCTCGACTCCCTGGGCGGCCTGGTGGCCCGGGTCGATGATCACGCACTCCTCACCCGCGGCGGGGGCGACCAGGTAACAGTTGGTCCCCCAGGCTCCTGCGGGGAACCCGGCAATGAGCACGATCGTCCTTCGTTGTGTCGATACGGGATGGCTTCAGGATGACTGCGCCAGTGGTCAGAGCCTACCGGCGCTGCCGTTTCCTCAGCGAACCCATATACGGTACGGGGCACACGCAGGCGGTCGGCTCACAAGACGCACGCGTCCCACTTGACGTACGAGACGCATGAGGAGAAAACCCGTGGTCAGCCAGGAGCAGCGGCGGCGTCAGCTCGCCCGGGAGAAGTTCTTGCGGCAGCAGCAGCGGCGTACGGCCGCGCGACGCAAGACGCGGATGCGCAATTCGGTGGCCGCGTCGGTCGTCGGCGTCGTCGTCGTGGGCAGTGTGGTGTCGTACGCGACGGGGGTCTTCAAGGACGACGGCAAGAAGGCCAACGCCGGCGCGGAGGTCACCCCGAGCGCGTCCGCCCCCACCAAGGCGCCGGACCCGTGCAAGAAGGCCGCCGCGGGCAAGGTGAAAACGCTGAGCTACAAGAAGGAGCCGGCGATCACCATCGACAAGTCCGCGAAGTACACGATGGCGCTGGACACGACCTGCGGCGCGATAGACATCGCCATGGACGCGTCGAAGACCCCGCGCACGGTGAACTCGTTCGACTTCCTGGTCAACAAGGGGTACCTGGACCACACCAAGTGCCACCGTCTCGTGACGGCGGGCATCTTCGTGCTCCAGTGCGGTGACCCGAAGGGCACCGGCATGGGCGGTCCCGGGTACACGATTCCGGACGAGAACCTCAAGGACAAGCGCCTGAAGGGGAAGACGTATCCGGCCGGCACGGTGGCCATGGCCAACCAGTACAACGCGCAGACGAAGAAGGGCCGCAACACCGGCGGCAGCCAGTTCTTCCT
Source organism: Streptomyces sp. SAS_270 (assembly GCF_052543295.1). Taxonomy (NCBI): domain Bacteria; kingdom Bacillati; phylum Actinomycetota; class Actinomycetes; order Kitasatosporales; family Streptomycetaceae; genus Streptomyces; species Streptomyces sp. SAS_270. Next base: position 66,298 of record NZ_JBMNDS010000039.1, on the reverse strand, counting down.
GGTCTTCCAGGACAGTCCACTCCCCGCCGACTACACACCGTTCGGCACGATTTCCGAATCCGGGATGAAGGTCCTGAAGAAGATCGCGACGGCCGGCGAGAGCACCGGGCAGGGCGACGGGGCGCCGAACGCGACGGTCGTGATCAACAAGGCCACGGTGAAGAAATCCTGACCCCCAACTGCGAAATTTCGGTCGCGCGGGATGCGGACAGCCGCCCCGCCGGTCGCCTATGTTGGCCGTGACGAAACTGTGGACGATGCCCGGGGGCGCTGAGGCCCTCTGCAGGCATCATGTGGAGGAGGCGCTGTGAGCAGCGACCCGTGGGGCCGCGTCGACGAGACGGGGACCGTGTACGTGCGTACGGCCGACGGCGAGCAGGTCGTCGGTTCCTGGCAGGCCGGTTCGCCTGATGAGGCGTTGGCCTACTTCGAGCGCAAGTACGAGGGCCTGGTGGTCGAGATCGGCCTCCTCGAAAAGCGAGTGAAGACCACCGACCTGTCGGCGAAGGACGCCCAGACCGCCATCGACCACATCCGCGAGCAGGTGGTCGCCCATCACGCGGTCGGCGATCTGGACGCGCTGAAGGTGCGGCTGGACAAGCTCGTCGAGACGGTCGACGCACGCCGCGAGGAGCGCAAGGTCCAGCGGGCCAAGCAGTCCGACGAGGCGCGGCACGCCAAGGACGCGCTGGTCGCCGAGGCGGAGGAGCTGGCGCAGTCCGACCAGTGGCGGGCGGCCGGTGAGCGGCTGCGTGCGCTGGTGGACACCTGGAAGGGCCTGCCGCGGCTCGACCGAAAGTCGGACGACGAGCTGTGGCACCGCTTCTCGCATGCCCGCTCGGCGTTCTCCAAGCGCCGCAAGGCTCACTTCGCGTCGCTGGACGCGCAGCGCGAGGACGCCCGCAAGACCAAGGAGAAGCTGGTCGCGGAGGCCGAGTCGCTGTCCGCCTCGGCGGACTGGGGCCCGACCGCGGCGCGCTACCGCGAGCTGATGGCGGAGTGGAAGGCCGCGGGCCGCGCCCAGCGCGAGCACGAGGACGACCTGTGGAACCGCTTCCGCGGTGCCCAGGACGTGTTCTTCGCGGCGCGCAGCTCGGTCTTCGCCGAGCGGGACGCGGAGCAGTCGGAGAACCTGAAGCTCAAGGAGGAGCTGGCCGCGGAGGCCGAGAAGCTCCTCCCGGTGACGGACCTGAAGGCGGCCCGTGCGGCCTTCCGCTCCCTCAACGAGCGCTGGGAGGCCATCGGCCACGTGCCGCGCGACGCCCGTCCGAAGGTGGAGGGCCGGATGCACACGGTGGAGCGGGCGCTCCAGGAGTCCGAGGAGACCGAGTGGCGCCGGACGAACCCGGAGGCACGCGCGCGTGCCGAGGGTCTGACCGGCCAGCTCCAGGCCGCCGTGGACAAGCTCCAGGGCCAGATCGAGGCGGCGCGCGCCGCGGGCAACACCTCGAAGGCCGACAAGCTCCAGAAGGAGCTGGACGGCCGTCAGGCGCTGCTGGACCAGGCTCTGAAGGGTCTGCAGGAGTTCGGCGGCTGAGCCGCCACTGAAGCGGCCGGGTTTTCCCGCTGCTACGTAGAAGGGGCTTCCGTACATCGTGTACGGAAGCCCCTTCTACGTAGTGCGTGGTTACGGCCTGCGCGCCGACGTCACCCGGTACACGTCGTAGACCCCTTCGACGCCCCGTACGGCCTTCAGGACGTGGCCGAGGTGCTTGGGGTCGCCCATCTCGAAGGTGAACCGAGAGGTGGCCACCCGGTCGCGGGAGGTCTGGACGGCCGCGGACAGGATGTTGACGTGCTGGTCCGAGAGGACGCGCGTGACGTCCGACAGGAGCCGGGAGCGGTCCAGGGCCTCGACCTGGATGGCGACCAGGAAGACCGACGACTGGGTGGGCGCCCACTCGACCTCGAGGATGCGCTCGGGCTCCCGGGACAGCGAATCGATGTTGACGCAGTCGCTGCGGTGAACCGATACGCCGCTGCCGCGGGTCACGAAGCCGATGATCGGGTCGCCGGGTACGGGCGTACAACAGCGGGCGAGCTTGACCCACACGTCGTCGACGCCCTTGACGACCACACCGGGGTCGTTGTTGCTGCGGCGCTTGCGGCCTCGGCCGTGCGCCGGCGGAACCGACTCGTCGATCTCCTCGGTGGCCGCCTCCTCGCCGCCGAGCGCCTGCACAAGCTTCTGCACGACGCTCTGCGCGGCGACATGGCCCTCGCCGATCGCTGCGTACAGCGACGAGATGTCGGGGTAGCGCATCTCGTGCGCGAGGGTGACCAGCGAGTCGCCGGTGAGGATGCGCTGGATCGGCAGGTTCTGCTTGCGCATGGCGCGCGCGATGGAGTCCTTGCCCTGCTCGATCGCCTCGTCGCGGCGCTCCTTGGAGAACCAGGCGCGGATCTTGTTGCGGGCGCGCGGCGACTTCACGAAGCCGAGCCAGTCGCGGGAGGGGCCCGCGCCGGCCGCCTTCGAGGTGAAGACCTCCACCAGGTCGCCGTTGTCCAGGGTGGACTCCAGCGGCACGAGACGGCCGTTGACCCGTGCCCCTATGGTCCGGTGGCCGACCTCCGTGTGCACCGCATACGAGAAGTCGACGGGCGTCGCACCGGCCGGCAGCGCTATCACGTCACCCTTCGGCGTGAAGACGAACACCTCGTTGCGGGACAGGTCGAAGCGCAGGGACTCCAGGAACTCGCCCGGGTCCTCGGTCTCCTTCTGCCAGTCGAGGAGCTGGCGCAGCCACGCCATGTCGTTGAGGTGGTCGTCCTTGCCCGTGGTCCTCGGCGCGTCAGAGCGCACCTTGGAGGTGCCGGCGACGGCCTCCTGCTTGTACTTCCAGTGCGCGGCGATGCCGTACTCGGCGCGGCGGTGCATGTCGAACGTGCGGATCTGCAGCTCAACAGGCTTGCCGTTGGGGCCGATCACCGTGGTGTGCAGTGACTGGTACATGTTGAACTTGGGCATCGCGATGTAGTCCTTGAACCGGCCCGGGACCGGGTTCCATCGCGCGTGCACGGTGCCGAGGGCCGCGTAGCAGTCGCGGACGGTGTCCACGAGGACGCGGATGCCCACCAGGTCGTAGATCTCCGCGAAGTCACGGCCGCGGACGATCATCTTCTGGTAGACGCTGTAGTAGTGCTTCGGGCGGCCGGTGACGGTCGCCTTGATGCGGGCCGCGCGCAGGTCGGACTGGACCTCGTCGGTCACTATGGCGAGGTATTCGTCGCGCTTGGGGGCGCGCTCGGCGACCAGCCGCACGATCTCGTCGTACATCTTGGGGTAGAGGATCGCGAAGGCGAGGTCCTCCAGCTCCCATTTGATGGTGTTCATGCCCAGGCGGTGGGCGAGCGGCGCGTAGATCTCCAGGGTCTCGCGCGCCTTCTTCTCCTGCTTCTCGCGCTTGAGATAGCGCATGGTGCGCATGTTGTGCAGGCGGTCGGCGAGCTTGATGACCAGGACGCGGGGGTCCTTGGCCATGGCGACGACCATCTTGCGCACGGTCTCGGCCTGGGCGGCCTCACCGAACTTGACCTTGTCGAGCTTGGTGACGCCGTCGACGAGCAGGGCGACCTGGTCGCCGAAGTCCCGCTTGAGGGTGTCGAGGCCGTACTCGGTGTCCTCGACGGTGTCGTGCAGCAGGCCCGCCATCAGTGTGGCGGGATCCATGCCCAGCTCGGCGAGGATCGTGGTCACGGCGAGCGGGTGCGTGATGTACGGGTCGCCGCTCTTGCGCTTCTGGCCGCGGTGCCAGCGCTCGGCGACCTGGTAGGCCCGCTCGACCTGGCGCAGCGTCGACGTCTCGATCTTCGGGTCGTTGCCGCGCACGATCCGCAGCAGCGGTTCCAGGACCGGGTTGTACGGGTTGGAGCGCTGCACGCCGAGGCGGGCGAGGCGGGCGCGGACCCGGTTGGAGGAGCCGCCTCCGGTGCGGGCGGGCTGGCCGGCGGACGGACGGGCGGCGGGAGTGCTCGCCGGGCGTGCGGGCTCGGCGGGAGCGGGCTTGGCGCGTGGCTGCTCTGCCGCCTTGTCGCCGGGAGCCGCCTGGGCGTGCTCGACCGGGCCGCCGGCGGCGTTCTTCGCGCTCGGCGCGGGCGTGGCCGCGGGGCCCGAACTCTGCTCGGGCTTGGCGGCTGTCAGTGGCTGGGCCTCGTCTGGCAAGAGGGCTCCTCGTGCGCGGTCCGGGTCCCCCGGTCAGGCTCCGGAAACCCCATGGTAGCGATCCCGGGCTCCGGGCTCGCCTTCAGGCCGCCGAGACGACCTGGTACACGAGAAACACCGGAGGCGGGCGCCGGATTCCTCCGGGCCCGCCTCGGCGGTGTCGTACGGGTGCCTGAGACCTGTCGCAGGGGTCTCTCAGACCTTCAGCAGAGCCTCCAGCGGGGCACCGCTCAGGGCCGGCTCCAGACGGGCGCGGCCGCCCAGGAAGCCCAGCTCCATGAGGACGGACACGCCCGCGATCTCGGCGCCCGCGCGGCGGATGAGCTGCAGCGAGGCCTCGGCGGTACCGCCGGTGGCCAGGACGTCGTCGACGACCATGACGCGGTCGCCCGCGGCCAGGTCCTCGGCGTGCACCTCGATCTCCGCGGAGCCGTACTCCAGGTCGTAGGCCTGGCTGAGCGTCGCTCCGGGGAGCTTGCCCGCCTTGCGCACGGGGATGAAGCCGACGCCGGCCCGGACCGCGGCAGGGGCGCCCAGGATGAACCCGCGCGCCTCCAGACCGACGATCTTCGTGGCGCCGTGCCGTACCGCGAGCTCGGCCAGCGCGTCGGTGAGCGCCTGGAACGCCGCCGGATCGGCCAGCAGCGGGGTGATGTCCTTGAACATCACTCCCGGCTCCGGGTAGTCGGGGACGTCGCGGATACGACTGAGCAGCAGCGTCGTGATGTCCGTGAGCTCGGTCATCGGCGCTTCCCGGAGGGGCGGCCACGGCCGCGGTTGCGGGACGCGGGCTGGTTGCGGGGGCCGACGACCGCCGGGGCGGAGTCCTCCGCCTCCTCGTCGTACGGCGCCTCGGTGACCGGGGCCTCCGCGGACTCGCCCTTCGCGGCGGCTGCGGCCCGCTTGGCGAGCACCCGCTTCTTGAGGGCCTTCATCTGCGGCTCGCGCTCCTTGAGGTCTGCGACGAGCGGCGTGGCGATGAAGATCGAGGAGTACGCACCGGCCGCGAGGCCGACGAACAGCGACAGCGAGATGTCGTTGAGCATGCCCGCGCCGAGGACACCGCCGCCGATGAACAGCAGGCCCGCGACCGGCAGCAGCGCGACGACCGTGGTGTTGATGGAGCGGACCAGGGTGCCGTTGATCGAGCGGTCGGCGATCTCGCTGTACGTCCAACGGGTCTGCTTGGTGATGTCCTTCGTCTGCTCCTTGAGGCTGTCGAAGACGACGACCGTGTCGTAGAGCGAGTAACCGAGGATCGTCAGCAGACCGATCACGGTGCCCGGGGTGACCTCGAAGCCGACCAGGGCGTAGATGCCGACCGTGATGGTGATGTCGTGGATCAGGGCCACCAGGGCGGCGATGGCCATGCGCCACTCGAAGGCGATGGCCAGGTAGATCACCACGAGGACCATGAAGATCGCGAGGCCCTGCCAGGCCTTGTTGGCGATCTGGTCACCCCAGCTGGGGCCGACCAGGTCGGCGGCGATCTTCTCCGAGTCGATCTTGAGGTCCTTGGAGAGGTCCTCCTTGATCTGGTCGGACTTGCCGGTCTCGATGCCGGCGATCTGGATGCGCAGGCCGCCGTTGCCGAGCTTCTGGACGATCGCGTCGTGACCGGAGGCCTCCTCCGCGTACTTCTCCGCATCGGCCACCGAGACGCTGGTCTTCTGCGTGGTGAAGACGGCGCCGCCCTGGAACTCGATGCCCATGTTCAGGCCGCGCACCGTCAGACCGAGGATGGCCGTGATGGTGATCAGGATCGAGATGCCGTACCAGATCTTGCGCTTGCCGACGAAGTCGTAACCGATCTCGCCGCGATGCAGCCGGGCGCCGAGGGTGCCGAGTTTCGACATCTCACGCCTCCTTCGTGTCGACGGGGGCGGAGGGACGGCGGGTACGGCGCAGCGGGGGCTGGGCGCCGAGCCGCTTCGGGTCGAGGCCGGACCAGCTGTGGCCGCTCGCGAAGAACTTCTTGCGGGCGAGGATCGTCATCAGCGGCTTGGTGAACAGGAAGACGACGACGACGTCGAGCAGGGTGGTCAGACCCAGCGTGAACGCGAAGCCCTGGACCTTGCCGACGGTGACGATGAAGAGCACCGCGGCGGCGAGGAACGACACGAAGTCGGAGACCAGGATGGTGCGCCGGGCGCGCGGCCAGGCCCGCTCGACGGCCGGGCGCAGGGTGCGGCCCTCGCGGATCTCGTCCCGGATGCGTTCGAAGAACACGATGAACGAGTCCGCTGTGATACCGATCGCGACGATCGCACCGCAGACGGCCGGCAGGTTCAGGGCGAAGCCGATGGCCGGGCCGAGCAGCGCCATGAGCACGTAGGTCAGGATCGCGGAGACCATCAGCGAGGCGATGGCGACGAGCGACAGACCGCGGTAGTAGATCACCAGGTAGATGATGACCAGGGCCAGGCCGATCGCACCGGCGATCAGACCGGCGTGCAGCTGCTCGCCACCGAGGGCGGCGGTCACCGTGGTGACGCTGGCCTCGTGGAAGGTGAGGGGCAGCGCACCGTACTTCAGCATGTTCGCCAGGTCCTGGGCCTCGGTCTGGTCGAAGCCGCCGGTGATCTCCGCACTGCCGCTGAGCGTCTGGGTGACGGACGGGGCGGAGACGACATCACCGTCGAGGACGATGGCGAACTGGTTCTGCGGGGGCTGGCTCTGCGAGAGCTTGGCCGTGATGGCGGAGAACTTCTTGGAGCCACCGGACGTGAAGTCCATGGTGACCTTCCAGCCCTGCGCGTTCGTCGTGTCGTAGACCGCGCCGGCCTTCTTGATGTCCGTGCCCGCGACCTCTGCCGGGCCGAGGATGTACTTCTCCCACTGCTTCGTCTTCGAGTCCTGGCCGCAGGCCACGGTGGGATCCTTGGCATCGACACCGTCACCGGCCTTGGCGCGCTGTGCCGGGACGGTGCAGTCCAGCTTGTCGTAGGCCTTCTGGAGGTCCGCTGCGGCCTTCGCGGCGCTGCTGCTCGCGGACGGCGTGGGAGAGGCCGTGGTGGAGGCGGAGTTGCTCGCCGAGGGCGAGGAGTCGGCCTTCAGGGCGTCGGTGACCGCGCGGCCCTGCGAGGTGGCGGTGGCCGAGGGCGTCGCGGAGGCCGACGAGGTCGACTTGTCCGTGGCCTTCTCGGTGGCCGTGCCCGTGGCCTTGCCGGATGCGCTGCTGGAGGCGCTCGGTGAGGGGCTGGGCGAGGTGGCGGCGCCGGAGGCCGCATATGTCAGCACCGGGCGGAAGTAGAGCTTGGCGGTGGTGCCGACCTGCGCCCGGGCCTGCTTGGAGTTCGTGCCCTTGGGGATGTTGACGATGATGTTCTTGTCGCCCTGCGTCTGGACCTCGGCCTCGGAGACGCCAAGACCGTTGACACGGCGGTTCATGATATCGACCGCGGTGTTCATGTTGGTCTTGTTGATCGCGTTGGGCTGGCCCGGCTCGTTCTGCGCCTCGAGCGTGATGCTGGTGCCGCCGGCGAGGTCGATGCCGAGACGCGGAGTGGTGTTTCCGGAGATGAACATCCCCCCGGTGAGCGCCGCGATGGCGATCAGGATGAGGGCCAGCGAGCGCCCCGGCCTGCTCTGGGCGCTCGCGCTCCGGCCCTTCTTCGGTGCTGCCACCTTCTCGTACTCCCTCTCGGGCCGCCCTGCGCCGGGTGAGCGTGGGGGCGGCCATGACATGGTGTCGGGATGCCGTGCGAGAACCGCACGTCCCGGGAGACGCGGGGCGCGAGCGGGTCGCGCCGCGCTTCCGGGGCGTGCCTACTTCGCGTCGGACTCGCCGTCGGTCTTCTTCGGCTCTGCTTCGTCGGCCTTGGGGGCCTCATCGGCCTTCGCCTCGGCGGGCTCGTCGGCCGCTTCGTCCTCGGCGGCGTCCTTCTTGACGAGGTCGAGGGGCTTGTCGGCGGAAGCGTCGGAAGAGGCGTCGTCGGCGGGCTCGTCGGTCTCGGTGAGGGAGGAGGCGTCGTCCGGGACGACCGATCCGTCGGCCTTCAGATCGTGCTCGATGCCGTGCACGATGCGGTTGTACTCATCGTCACTCAGGACGGCACCGATCGAGTTCTTGGCGAAGAGCAGGTCCACACCCGGGGCCGCGTCGAGGAGGACGGTCTCCTCGTTGACCTCCTTGACGGTGGCGTACATACCACCGATCGTGCGCACGCCGGAGCCGGGCTGCATCTCGTTGCGCATGGAAGCAGCCTGCGCCTGCTTCTTCTTGGCCGACCGGGTCATCAGGAACATGGCCCCGATGAGCACGATGAACGGGAGGAGGGTCACTGGACTCACGGGACGGAACTTCCTTCATTCGACCGCGATGGTGAGCGGCCTGATGGCTGGGGGTATGTGCGCCACCTACAAGGGCGGCATCGGCGGAGTCTAAGCGAGTCCGCACTCCAGGAACAACGCTCAGCATGGCACCGGGGTTCCTGACCCCGCGAGTACCGCGCCGTCACGCCCCGAACAGGTCCCCTTGTCCGTTTCCCCCGGTTGACCGGCGGGGCGGGGTGAGGCCGAGATGCGCCCATGCCGCGGGAGTGGCCACCCGACCACGGGGCGTACGCGCGAGCAGTCCCTCCCGTACGAGGAAGGGCTCGGCGACCTCCTCGACGGTCTCGCGCTCCTCCCCCACCGCGACGGCGAGCGTCGAGAGACCGACCGGGCCGCCGCCGAAGAGCTTGAGCAGGGCTTCGAGGACCCCGCGGTCCAGCCGGTCCAGGCCCCGGGCGTCGACCTCGTAGACCTTCAGTGCGGCGGCGGCGATCTCGCGGGTGATGATGCCGTCCGCCTTGACCTGCGCATAGTCGCGCACGCGGCGCAGCAGGCGGTTGGCGATGCGGGGCGTCCCCCGGGAGCGGCCGGCGATCTCGGCGGCGCCCGCCGCGCCGATCTCGACGTCGAGCAGGCCCGCCGAGCGGTGGATCACGCGCTCCAGCTCGGCGGGCTCGTAGAACTCCATGTGCGCGGTGAAGCCGAAGCGGTCGCGCAGCGGGGGCGGCAGCAGGCCCGCGCGCGTGGTGGCGCCGACCAGCGTGAACGGGGGCAGTTCGAGCGGGATGGCGGTGGCGCCGGGGCCCTTGCCGACGATCACGTCGACGCGGAAGTCCTCCATCGCCATGTAGAGCATCTCCTCGGCGGGCCGGGACATCCGGTGGATCTCGTCGAGGAAGAGGACCTCTCCCTCCTGGAGCGAGGAGAGGATCGCCGCGAGGTCGCCCGCGTGCTGGATGGCGGGGCCGCTGGTGATGCGGATGGGGGCGCCCATCTCGGCCGCGATGATCATCGAGAGGGTGGTCTTGCCGAGGCCGGGGGCGCCGGAGAGCAGCACGTGGTCGGAGGTGGCGCCACGCGCGCGTGCCGCGCGAAGGACGAGGTCGAGCTGCTCGCGAACCTTCTCCTGACCGATGAACTCGTCCAGGTCCTTGGGGCGCAGCGCGGCCTCGACGGCCTGGTCCTCGCGGTCGGCGACAGAGCCCACGAGCCGCTCGTCGGCGGGGGTGTCGGTCGTGTCGTCCCAGTTCATGTGTGTGCCTTACGGAGGTCGTCGGTCAGCGGGCGCGGTTCAGGGTCTGCAGGGCCGCCCTCAGCAGCTGACCCACCTGGGGCGTGCCCTCCGCGGCCTCGGCCTGCGGGGCGACCGCGGAGACCGCCTCGTCGGCCTCGCGGGTCGCGTAGCCGAGGCCGATCAGCGCGGCGTGCAGCTGGTCGCGCCAGCCGGTGGAGACCGGAGCACCGATCCCCACGCTCGTCCCGAGGGGCTCGCCCAGCCGGTCCTTGAACTCCAGGAGGAGCTTCTGCGCGCCCTTCTTGCCGATGCCGGGAACGGCGGTGAGCGCCTTCTCGTCGCCGGTGGCGACCGCGCGGCGCAGCGCGTCGGGGGTGTGCACGGCGAGCATCGCCTGGGCGAGGCGCGGGCCCACGCCGCTCGCGGTCTGCAGCAGCTCGAAGGTCCCTCGCTCGTCGTCGTCCACGAAGCCGTAGAGAGTCAGGGAGTCCTCGCGGACGACGAGGGAGGTGGCGAGCTTGGCGGGCTGCCCCATGCGCAGTGTGGAGAGCGTGTTCGGGGTGCACTGGACGGCGATGCCGACGCCGCCCACCTCGACCACCGCGGCGTCGGGGGCGAGGGCGGCGACCGGGCCGCTGACGAAGGCGATCATGCGGTACGGCCTTTCGATGCGTGGTGCGAGGCGTGCGCGGCGACGGCCTGCTGGAGTCGGTTCTGCGCGACCGCCTGCTGGAGTCTGTTCTGGGCGGGGGCGCGCCAGATGTGGCAGATGGCGAGCGCGAGGGCGTCGGCCGCGTCGGCGGGCTTGGGCGGCGCGTCGAGCCGGAGCAGGCGGGTGACCATGGCACCGACCTGGGCCTTGTCGGCGCGTCCGTTGCCGCTGACGGCGGCCTTGACCTCGCTCGGCGTGTGCAGGGCGACGGGGAGACCGCGGCGGGCCGCGCAGAGCATGGCGACGGCACTGGCCTGGGCGGTGCCCATCACGGTCCGTACGTTGTGCTGGCTGAACACCCGTTCCACGGCGACGACTTCGGGTCGGTACTCATCCAGCCATTCTTCGATGCCCTGCTCGATGGCGACGAGTCGCAGGCCCAACTCGGCGTCCGCCGGGGTGCGTACGACTCCGACACCGCGCAGGGTCAGGGGCCGGCCGGCGACTCCTTCGACCACTCCGACACCACACCGGGTCAGCCCGGGGTCAACACCCAGTACCCGCACCCCAGCCCCCTTCTTCGATCGCGTGTTTGTGCAGGCTATCGGGTGCCGCTGACAAAGCGGCGGGGCGACGGGGTGTGTCCCGTCGGCCCGCCGTGCTGTACGCGCTGTCCGTGCCCTCAGGCGTCGACCTTGGCCATCACGTCGTCGCTCACGTCGAAGTTGGCGAAGACGTTCTGCACGTCGTCGCTGTCCTCAAGGGCGTCGATCAGCTTGAAGATCTTCCGGGCGCCCTCTTCGTCGAGCTCGACCTGCATGGTCGGGACGAAGTTGGCCTCGGCGGAGTCGTAGTCGATCCCCGCTTCCTGGAGGGCGGTGCGCACGGCGACCAGGTCCGTCGCCTCGCTGAGCACCTCGAAGGACTCGCCGAGGTCGTTGACCTCCTCGGCACCCGCGTCGAGCACGGCGCCGAGAACGTCGTCCTCGGACAGCTCGTCCTTGGGGACGATCACGACACCCTTGCGGTTGAACAGGTACGACACCGAACCCGGGTCGGCCATGTTGCCGCCGTTGCGGGTCATCGCGACGCGGACGTCCGAGGCAGCGCGGTTGCGGTTGTCGGTGAGGCACTCGATGAGCACCGCGACACCGTTGGGGCCGTAACCCTCGTACATGATCGTCTCGTAGTCGGCGCCACCGGCCTCGAGACCGGCGCCGCGCTTGACCGCGGAGTCGATGTTCTTGTTCGGGACCGAGCTCTTCTTCGCCTTCTGGATGGCGTCGAACAGGGTCGGATTGCCGGACACATCCGCGCCACCCGTACGAGCCGCGACCTCGATGTTCTTGATCATCTTCGCGAAGAGCTTGCCGCGCTTGGCGTCGATCACGGCCTTCTTGTGCTTCGTCGTAGCCCATTTAGAGTGGCCGGACATCTGCCTGTCTCCTTCGCGTAACCCAACTCTTTACGAACGCCAGAGATCCTACAAGGACTCGGGCGCCCGGTTCGCGCGCACCATGTCGACGAACAGCCCGTGCACCCGGTGGTCGCCGGTCAGTTCCGGGTGGAACGACGTGGCGAGCGCGTTGCCCCGGCGTACGGCGACGATGTGGCCGTCGTGCTCGGCGAGCACCTCGGTCTCGGCGCCCACGGACTCGACCCAGGGGGCGCGGATGAAGACGCCCTCCACAGGATCGCCCTCGACGCCGTGGAAGTCGACCGCCGCTTCGAAGGACTCGTTCTGCCGGCCGAAGGCGTTGCGGCGCACGATCATGTCGATGCCGCCGACGGTCTCCTGGCCCGAGCGCGGGTCGAGGATCTTGTCGGCGAGCATGATCATGCCGGCGCAGGTGCCGTAGACGGGCATGCCGTCCCGCACGCGCGCGCGAAGGGGTTCCATCAGGCCGAAGAGGACGGCCAGCTTGGAGATCGTGGTGGACTCGCCGCCGGGCAGGACGAGACCGTCCACCTCGGCGAGTTCCTCGGGACGCCGCACCGGCCTGGCCACGGCGTCCGCCGCGGCCAGGGCGATGAGGTGCTCCCGTACGTCGCCCTGGAGCGCCAGGACGCCGATCACAGGTGCGTCAGTCATGGGCGTGGTGCCTTACCAGCCGCGGTTGGCGTAGCGCTCGGCCTCGGGGAGGGTGTCGCAGTTGATGCCGACCATGGCCTCGCCCAGGTTGCGGGACGCGTCCGCGATGATCTTCGGGTCGTCGTAGAAGGTGGTGGCCTTCACGATGGCGGCGGCGCGCTTGGCCGGGTCGCCGGACTTGAAGATGCCGGAGCCGACGAAGACGCCCTCGGCGCCGAGCTGGCGCATCAGCGCGGCATCGGCCGGGGTGGCGACACCACCGGCGGAGAACAGCACGACGGGGAGCTTGCCGAGCTCGGCGACCTCCTTGACGAGCTCGTACGGAGCGCGCAGGTCCTTGGCCGCGGCGTACAGCTCGTTGTTGTCGAAGCCGCGCAGCCTGGCGATCTCGTTCTTGATCTGGCGCAGGTGGCGGACCGCCTCGACGACGTTGCCGGTGCCGGCCTCGCCCTTGGAGCGGATCATGGCCGCGCCCTCGGCGATGCGGCGCAGGGCCTCACCGAGGTTGGTGGCACCGCAGACGAAGGGGGTCGTGAAGGCGAACTTGTCGCTGTGGTTGACCTCGTCGGCCGGGGTGAGGACCTCGGACTCGTCGATGTAGTCGACGCCGAGGGACTGCAGGACCTGGGCCTCGACGAAGTGGCCGATGCGCGACTTGGCCATCACCGGGATGGACACGGCCTCGATGATCTCTTCGATCATGTTCGGGTCGGACATACGGGCGACGCCGCCGTCCTTGCGGATGTCGGCCGGGACGCGCTCCAGCGCCATGACGGCGACGGCGCCGGCGTCCTCGGCGATCTTCGCCTGCTCGGCGTTGACCACATCCATGATCACGCCACCCTTGAGCTGCTCGGCCATGCCGCGCTTGACGCGGGCGGTGCCGATCGCAGTGTTCTCGGTGGGCTGGGCGGAGTTGGAGAGCGTGCTGGACACGGGCGACCTCACTCGGTGAAAGAGGGTTCTTGCATCACCGAGGAAACGCGAGGGGACCAGGCCACAGCAAGGGCCAATGGGGAGGCGGTGGCTCATTCTGCCGGAACGAACCGGCCCTCCGGCCGAGTGGCCGCCCCCGCCGGCCCCGGCCTCTCAGGCTCCGGGCCGGTCCGCCAGCGCCGTCGGCGGCTCGTCGTCCATCTCGAACGCGAGGGGAAACGGGGCGTGCCCCGCCAGCCGGAACCACCGCACGGTGCGGTGGCGCCGCAGGGCCCGTGCGGCCCGTACGGCGTCGTTGTGGAAGCGCCGTGCCATCGGCACCCGCCGCACCGCCTGCGCCAGCTCCTCCGCGGCATCCACACCGCCCGGCGCCTCGCGCACCGCGTCGACCTGCTGCTGCTCACCGAACACGGCCCGCAACGCCTGGCTCAGCTCGCTCTCGGCCACCTCGCGGTGCTCCTCCTCGGCCTGCCGGGCCGCGTGGGCCGCCTCATAGAGCACGATCGAGGCGGCCGGATCCAGGACGCCCGACGTGGCCAGCTCCTGGGCGACCGAGGCGCGCCGCAGCAGTTGGGCGTCGAGGGCGGCTCGGGCCGCGTCGATGCGGGCGTGCAGTCGGTCGAGCCGGCCGGCGGTCCAGCTCAGGTAGAGGCCGATGGCGACGAGGCCGACGAGGATCCAGATGAGGGTTGCGGTCACGGGCGGCAAGGCTACCGGGGCGTGGTCACCGCTCCACGAGGTCCCACGCGCAGCGGAATCCGCCGTGCCCGTCGAGGGGACCGGGGTCGATCCGGAACGCCTGGACGGTGGCGGTCCGCGGTCGGAGGCCGCGCCCGGTCAGTTGGACATCCGAACCGGCCCTCCCGCGCGAGGGAGGCCCGGTTCAACGACTCATGAGCGGCGGTGGCCTCAGTCGCGCGCCAGACCGAACCGCGCCCGCAGCCCCGTCCGCTCGTCGGCGGCCACCGCGGCGGCCCCGTCCGTCACCGTCTCGTAGACGGAGAGGATGTCCGCGCCGACCGTCGTCCAGTCGAAGCGCCGCACGTGGGCACTCCCCCGCTCGCGCAGCCCGGCCCGGCGCTCCGGGTCGCCGAGGAGCCGTAGGGCCGCCTCCGCCAGCGCGTCCGCGTCCTCGTTGGCGAACAGGTCGCCCGCCGCACCCTGGTCCAGGACCTGCGCGAACGCGTCGAGGTCGGAGGCGAGCACCGGAGCGCCCGCCGACATGGCCTCGACCAGGATGATGCCGAAGCTCTCGCCCCCGGTGTTGGGCGCCACGTACACGTCGACGCTGCGCAGGAAGCGGGCCTTGTCCTCGTCGCTGACCATGCCGAGGAACTCGACGCGCGAGCGCAGCTCGGCCGGCAGCGTCTCCACCGCCTCCTCCTCGTCACCGCGTCCGGCGACCAGAAGCCGCGTCTGCGGGCGCTCGGCGAAGATCCTGGGCAGCGCCTTCATGAGGACCGGCAGTCCCTTGCGGGGCTCGTCGATGCGGCCGACGAAGCCCAGCGTGTCGCCCTGCCATTCGGCCTTGGGCTTGGCACGTGCGAAGAAGTCGACGTCGACACCGTTCGGGATGACCACCGCGTCGCCGCCCAGGTGTTCGACGAGAGTGCGGCGCGCGTACTCGCTCACCGCGATGCGCGCACTGATCTTCTCCAGCGCGGGCTGGAGGATCGGGTACGCGGCGATCATCGCCCGGGAGCGCGGGTTCGAGGTGTGGAAGGTCGCGACGATGGGCCCCTGCGCGGCCCAGCACGCCAGCAGGCCCAGGGACGGCGAGGCCGGCTCATGGATGTGGATCACGTCGAACACGCCGTCGTGCAGCCAGCGCCGCACCCGGGCCGCCGACAGGAACCCGAAGTTCAGCCGGGCCACCGATCCGTTGTACGGCACCGGCACGGCGCGGCCCGCCGAGACGACGTACGGCGGAAGGGGGGTGTCGTCGTCCGCGGGCGCGAGGACCGAGACGGCGTGCCCGAGGCGGATCAGGTGGTCGGCCAGGTCACGGATGTGGAACTGGACGCCACCCGGCACGTCCCAGGAGTACGGGCAGACGATGCCGATCCTCACGAGGTCCCCTTCTCGGGATCCTGCTGAGTGTCCCCGGCGTTCCGGGAGCCGTCCGGGTTCTCGGGGGCCTTCTGCGGATCGAGGTCCTTGAGCCACAAGCGCTGCAGCATGTGCCAGTCCTCCGGATGGTCGGCGATCCCCGTGGCGAAGGCGTCGGCCAGCGCCTGTGTCATGACAGACGCCTTCTCGGCCCGGGTACCTGTCTCCGGGACTTCGATGGGGGGATGCACACGGCCCTGCATCACGGGCGAGTCGTCGTACCAGAGCGTGACCGGCAGCAGCAGCGCCCCCGTCTGCTGGGCGAGCAGCGCCGGGCCCGCGGGCATCCGGGTCGCCTCGCCGAAGAACTCGACCTCCACGCCGGAGGCGGACAGGTCGCGGTCGGAGACCAGGCAGACCAGGCCGCCGTCGCGCAGCCGCCGGGCCAGCGTGCCGAACGCGGTGCCACCGCTGTGCGGCAGGACCTCCATGCCGAGGCCCTCGCGGTAGGCGACGAAGCGGTCGTACAGCGATTCGGGCTTGAGACGCTCGGCGACCGTGGTGAAGGGCGTCTCCAGCTTGGTGGTGACCCAGGCGCCGGCGAGGTCCCAGTTGCCCAGGTGCGGCAGCGCGAGGATGACGCCCCGGCCGGAGGCGAGCGCTTCGGTCAGGTTGTGCACGTCCTTGGGGTCGAAGCCCGTCCTGACGCGCTCCGCGCTCCAGGCGGGCAGCCGGAAGGACTCCATCCAGTAGCGCAGGTACGAGCGCATGCCCGCCCTGGAGAGCTCGGCGAGCCGCTCAGGGGTCGCGTCCGGCACCACGCGTGCGTAGTTGCTCTCCAGACGCTGTACGCCCTTGCCGCGCCGCTTCCAGGCGAGGTCGGCGATCGTCCGGCCGAGCCGCGCGGCGACCGGCTCGGGGAGCTTCTTGACGGTGCTCCAGCCCAGCGCGTAGGCCCCGTCCGTCAGCCGGTCACCGAGACCGCTCACGAGGTGGCCTCGCTGCTGCGGGTCTCCGCCGCGGCCGCGGCGTCCGCCTCGGCGGACTCCCGGCGCACCGTGACGACGCGCTGGATCAGCGTGACCAGGCTGCCGACGGCGACGATCCACAGCGCGATGGGCAGCAGCACCTGGATGCCCGGCACCCCGAACTTGTGCAGCCCCGCCAGACCGGCCGCGACCAGGGAGATCACCAGGCGCTCGGCGCGCTCGACCAGCCCGTTGACCGCGACCGGCAGACCGATCGACTCGCCGCGGGCCTTCGTGTACGACACCACCTGGCCGCTGGCCAGACAGAAGATCGAGACAGCGCACAGGACAAGGTTGTCACCGTCACCGGCATACCAGAGCGCGAAACCGCCGAAGACCGCGCTGTCGGCGACCCGGTCGAGCGTGGAGTCCAGGAAGGCGCCCCAGCGGCTGGAGCGGCCGAGCTGGCGGGCCATGTTTCCGTCGACGAGGTCGGAGAACACGAACAGCGTGATGACGATCGTGCCCCAGAAGAACTCGCCCCGGGGGTAGAAGACCAGCGCGCCCGCCATCACTCCGGCGGTACCCAGGAGGGTGACCGTGTCGGGGCTTACCCCCCGGCGGATGAGAAATGCGGCGAACGGCGTGAGGACACGCGTGAAGAATGCACGCGCGTACTTGTTCAGCATGGCCTTCCCGAGGGTCGGTGTGGCCGAGCGGCCCCTGCTGGCCACCGGCTGGCCCATCGTAGCCACGCGTGCGCGTGTGCGACGGCCGGGCACCCGCACCCCGCCCCGGGATCTCGTCCGGCGCGATCACGTCCGCCGTATGGACGCACCGTGACACGAGTGCAAAGCTCGAAGACACCGCGGGCGTCACCGGAGCCGACACCGCAGGGGGTCCCCCCGGACGGAGCCCGGGTGGAGGATCCGCATGTCCGCGCCCACAGTGACCTCACCGTGCACGGGAGGCAAGTCCATGGGCGACAAGGCGAACGCACACCCCGGAGCCGCCGGCAGGGCTACAGCGGCCGACCACCCCGCGTCCGTACGGAATGTGGTGCTGGTCGGCCACAGCGGATCGGGCAAGACGACATTGGTGGAGGCTCTCGCGCTGACGGCGGGAGCAGTGAACCGGGCGGGCCGCGTGGAGGACGGCGGCACCGTCTCCGACTACGACGAGATCGAGCACCGGCAGCAGCGCTCGGTGCAGCTCTCCTTGGTCCCGGTCGACTGGGACGGGTACAAGATCAATGTTCTGGACACCCCCGGATACGCCGATTTCGTCGGCGAGTTGAGGGCCGGTCTGCGGGCGGCGGACGCGGCCCTCTTCGTCGTCTCCGCCTCGGACGGGGTGGACGGCTCGACCCGCATGGTGTGGGAGGAGTGCGCGGCGGTCGGCATGCCGCGGGCCATCGTGATCACCCACCTGGAGGCCGCCCGCGCCGACTTCGACGAGATGACGCGGACCTGCGCGGAGGCCTTCGGCGGGGACGACCCCGACGCGGTACTGCCGCTGTACCTGCCGCTGCACGGCGAGCCGGGACCCGACGGGCACGCGCCCGTGACCGGACTGATCGGGCTGCTCTCGCAGCGGCTGTTCGACTACTCCTCCGGGGAGCGCAAGGAGGCGGAGCCGGGACCCGACCAGCTCCCGCTGATCGAGGAGGCACGCAACCGGCTGATCGAGGGGATCATCGCCGAGAGCGAGGACGAGACCCTCATGGACCGCTATCTCGGCGGCGAGGGGATCGACTTCAAGACCCTCGTGCAGGACCTGGAGCGGGCCGTGGCGCGCGGGATCTTCTTCCCCGTGCTGGCCGCCGCCCCCGCGGCCGAGGGCGCCCGCCAGGGCCTCGGCACCGTCGAACTCCTCGAACTGATCACCGGCGGCTTCCCGACGCCGCTGGAGCGCCGGGCGCCCGCGGTCGGCACGCCGGACGGCCGACCGCGCGAGATCAGCGTGTGCGATCCGAACGGGCCGCTGGTGGCGGAGGTCGTCAAGACGGCTTCCGACCCCTACGTGGGCCGCGTCTCGCTCGTACGGGTCTTCTCCGGCACCCTGCGCCCCGACGCGACCGTGCACGTCTCCGGGCACGGGCTGGCCGACCGCGGCCACGAGGACCATGACGTCGACGAGCGCGTCGGCGCCCTGTCCACGCCGTTCGGCAAGCAGCAGCGCGCCCTCACGCACTGCATCGCGGGAGACCTTGCGTGCGTGGCGAAACTGAACCGCGCCGAGACCGGCGACACCCTCTCGGCCAAGGACGATCCGCTGCTCATGGAGCCGTGGCAGATGCCCGACCCGCTGCTGCCGCTCGCCATCCAGGCGCACAGCAAGGCCGACGAGGACAAGCTGTCCCAGGGCCTGGGCCGACTGGTCGCCGAGGACCCGACCATGCGCCTGGAGCAGAACCAGGACACCCACCAGGTCGTCCTGTGGTGCCTGGGCGAGGCGCACGCGGACGTCGCCCTGGAGCGGCTGCGCAACCGCTACGGCGTCCAGGTCGACGTGATCCCGCACAAGGTCTCCCTACGGGAGACGTTCGCGGCCAGGGCGGCGGGGCGCGGGCGCCATGTGAAGCAGTCCGGCGGTCACGGCCAGTTCGCGATCTGCGAGATCGAGGTCGAACCGCTGCCGAACGGCTCCGGCATCGAGTTCGTGGACAAGGTCGTCGGCGGGGCGGTGCCGCGGCAGTTCATCCCGTCCGTGGAGAAGGGCGTAAGGGCCCAGTCCGCCAAGGGAGTCGCCGCCGGGCATCCGCTCATCGACATACGGATCACGCTGCTCGACGGCAAGGCGCACTCGGTGGACTCCTCCGACGCCGCGTTCCAGACCGCCGGCGCGCTCGCCCTGCGCGAGGCCGCCGCCGACGCGCGGATCCATCTTCTGGAGCCGGTGGCCGAGGTGACCGTCATGGTCGGCGACGACTACGTGGGCGCCGTCATGAGCGACCTGTCCGGGCGGCGCGGCCGGGTCGTCGGCACCGAGCAGGCGGGCGGCGGCCGCACACTCGTACGGGCCGAGGTCCCGGAGATCGAGATCGGCCGGTACGCGGTCGACCTGCGCTCGCTGTCGCACGGCACCGCGCGCTTCGACCGCCGCTACGCCCGGCACGAACCGATGCCCCCGCAGATCGCCGAAAAGCTCCGCGAACAGGCGAAGGACGCCCCGTAGTTGCCGCGAACGGCTCCCCTCCGAGTCGGCGGACGG
The DNA here is from genome assembly GCF_052543295.1 of Streptomyces sp. SAS_270. Lineage (NCBI taxonomy): Bacteria > Bacillati > Actinomycetota > Actinomycetes > Kitasatosporales > Streptomycetaceae > Streptomyces > Streptomyces sp. SAS_270. The sequence continues at coordinate 46,717 of NZ_JBMNDS010000039.1, read as the reverse complement.
CCGCAGCGGCCGTCCGCCGACGAATGTCGGTGGCTGCGGATACGCTGATGACCTGATCAAGTTGCGCGCGATCAAGATGACGACCTGATCAACAGGTGTGCGGGGCACGGAAGTCGGGAAAAGCCGCAAGGGCGAGTACGGCGGCGATGGGGGCGGCAGTGGCGGACGACGGATTCGATTTCTCTCCCGGGGCACAGGTGCCGCTCTCGGGCGCCGCGGGGCAGACGGCGGCGACGTACGCCCTGGCCTCCGCGGCCTACCGGGACAACGAGGTCGAGGAGATACTCAAGGCCAACAGCGAGTGGCACGTCTCCGCCGTCAAGGCCGGCAGGATGAAGCTGTTCAAGCCGAACCTCGGTGAGGCGTTCTCGGTGGCCGTGCGCAACCGGATGCTGGGCGGAGACCGCAAGCCGCTCATCCAGTCCTTCGGCACCGAGCCCCAGGTCATCGTGGAGCACTGCCTGGCGGCCAACAACATCCGCCGGGAGCGCGACAACTGGCTGTCGGCCGTGATGGTGCTGTGCGGACTGCTGTTCCTGCCCGGGCTCCTCGTCTGGCTGATGGTCTTCCAGATCCGCACGCAGATCGCCAAGCGCGAGGACAAGCGGGCCTCCGCCCTCGCCACCACGCTGCTGGTCGCCGTCGGCGCCCTCGCCGTGCTCTTCCTCCTCAAGATGCCGTTCACCGGCTTCTGGGCCTGGTATGCGCGCGCGGCGGTCGTCGTGCCCGTCGTCGGATGGCTGTGGGCCAAGCAGATCTGCGAGCGCACGGCGAAGGACCTGCGCGAGCGCTGGGACAGTCTGCTGGCCGGCGGCGGCATCGGCGCCAAGATCCCGGAGGCGGTGCCGGGCAGTCCCGGCGAGTCCGCGGCGGAGCGGCTGCGCCAGGCGCTGGCCCGGCTCAGCGCCGAGCAGCAGTCCAACTCCGTCTTCTACGCGGGCCCCAAGGGCATCCTCGGCATGGGCACCCGCTGGGGCAGCTGGCAGCTCGCCGAGGACCTGGTGCCGCGCGACGCCGGCAAGGAGATCCACCCCTTCCGCAGCTGGGACGTCATACGCTCCATCCACGACAAGCTCCGCATGCTGGAGCGCGGACCGCTCAACACCGGCGGTTTCCCGGCCCCCTCGATCAAGCACTGGGTCGTCACACCGATCGGCGAGAACGCGAAGGCGGTGTCACGGCCGGTCGGCACCGATGTCGACGCCTACACGGTCAGGTCGCACGCGATACAGGACATCTGCAACAAGCAGCAGTTCGGCGGCGGCGACCGGCACTACCTGGGCTGCCAATGGACGCTGTGGGACGGCCAGTTGGTCATCACCATGCTGATCACCGTGACCGTGCTGCACGAGACGCTGCGCATCGAGGTCACCGGCCATGCGCTGGGGCCCGTGCACTCCCTGTTCACGACCAAGCCCGAGGCGCCGACGAAGGAAGTCGCCAAGTCGATCAAGTTCTGGGAGACCCGCAAGGTGTCGCTCCCGCTGGTCACCGCCGACGAGGTCGTACGGCTCACGGCCCGCGCCCCCTTCAGCCGGTTCCCGCCGTTCCTCAACTGGCTGGGCGGCACGCTGGTGCTCCCCGAGCCGTTCGGCCTGCGGCACGCCTGGGCGGACAAGCCGTGGCGGCACCGGTTCATGGCCGACGACGCGCTGCGCGCCGCGACACCCGTGCTGCGCGTGGTGCACGCGGCGGCGATCAAGGTGCTCGAAGAGAACGGCGTGAACACCGAGAAGTTCGGCACCCGGTCGTCGTTCCTCAGCAACATGGTGCAGGATGCGGCGCCTCGGAAGGCGGATGTGTACGACGCATAGCGCCTGCCCGGCGAATGCGCGGGGTGTGTGTCAGGCGCTCGCCGGCCAGGCGTCCGCAAGCATCTTGCGGGTGTCCGCGAGGAGTTGGGGAAGAACCTTGGTGTGGCCGACCACCGGCATGAAGTTGGTGTCGCCGCCCCAGCGGGGGACGATGTGCTGGTGCAGGTGAGCGGCGATGCCGGCGCCCGCGACCGTGCCCTGGTTCATGCCGATGTTGAAGCCGTGAGCGCCCGAGGCGGCGCGCAGGGCGGTCATCGCCTGCTTGGTCAGCTCGCCGAGCTCGGCGGTCTCGGGGCCCGTCAGGTCCGTGTAGTCGGCGACATGGCGGTAGGGCACGACCATGAGGTGGCCGCCGTTGTACGGGTAGAGGTTGAGCACCGCGTACACCTGCTCGCCGCGCCTCACGATGAGCCCGTCCTCGTCCGACTTGGCCGGGATCGAGCAGAAGGGGCAGCCGTCGTCGGCCCCCGGGCCGGTGGGCTTGTTCTCGCCCTGGATGTACGCCATCCGATGGGGCGTCCACAAGCGCTGGAACGCGTCCTGCGTCCCGACTCCGATCTGCTGCTCCGGCTCACTCGTCATGAGGTGCAGCATATGGCTTCGCCCGTTCGCGGCGTGTCGCCGGGGCCTGCGCGAAAGCGCCTGCGGCCAAGCTGGGGCGATGGACGACGACAGTCGAAAGGCCGCCTGGGAGCAGCGCACCGGGATGCTCCTCGGCGTGGCATCGGTGCTCTTCCTGGCCATGTACGCGGTCCTGGTGCTCGCCAAGGACCTCTCCGAGGGCCGGCAGGACCTCTGTCTCGCGGTGATCCTGGCGGCCTGGGCGGTGTTCGCCGTCGACTACGCGGTGCACTGGCGGCTGAGCGGACAGCGGCTCCGCTTCGTCCGGACGCACTGGCTGGACACGCTCGTGCTGGTGCTGCCCCTCCTGCGCCCGCTGCGCATCGTCAGGGTCTACGAGGCCGTACAGCGCCGACACGGGCAGCCCCGTCTCGCCCTGCACGCGCGCGTGATCGTGTACGCGACGCTGTCGGTGTCCCTGCTCGGCTTCGCCGGTGCCCTCGCCGTCTACCAGCAGGAGCGCGGGGCCCCAGGTGCGTCGATCCACACCTTCGGCGACTCGCTGTGGTGGACGTGCTCCACGCTCACGACGGTCGGGTACGGCGACGTGGTCCCGGTGACCCCGCTCGGGCGGGTGATCGCGGTGGGCCTGATGGCCTGCGGGGTGGCGTTGCTGGGGGCGGTCACCGGGTCGTTCTCGGCGTGGCTGCTTCAGGTGTTCTCAGAGCAGGAGGACGAGGAGAGGCCCCCAGGAAGCTGAGCTTTCCGGGGGCCTCTCGAGGTAAGCGTCAGACCTGCGCGCGCTCCTCGACGACCTTCGCGATCTTGGCGATCGCCTCGTCGAGCGGGATGCCGTTCTCCTGCGAGCCGTCGCGGTAGCGGAAGGAGACCGCGCCGGCGGCCATGTCCTCGTCGCCCGCGATGACCATGAAGGGCACCTTCTGCTTCTGCGCGTTGCGGATCTTCTTCTGCATGCGGTCCGAGGAGGCGTCGACGTCGACGCGCAGCCCCTTCTTCTTCGCCTCGGCGGCGAACTTCTGCAGGTACTCCACGTGCGCGTCGCCGATCGGGATGCCGAGCGCCTGGACGGGCGCCAGCCAGGCCGGGAACGCGCCCGCGTAGTGCTCAAGGAGCACGGCGAAGAAGCGCTCGATGGAGCCGAAGAGAGCGCGGTGGATCATGACCGGGCGCTGCTTGGTGCCGTCCGGGCCGGTGTACTCCAGGTCGAAGCGCTCCGGCAGGTTGAAGTCGAGCTGGACCGTCGACATCTGCCAGGTGCGGCCGATCGCGTCCTTGGTCTGGACGGAGATCTTCGGGCCGTAGAAGGCGGCGCCGCCCGGGTCCGGGACCAGCGGGAGGCCCTGCTTCTCGGCGACCTGGCGGAGCGTCTCGGTGGCCTCCTCCCAGACCTCGTCGGAGCCGACGAACTTCTCCGGATCCTTGGTGGACAGCTCCAGGTAGAAGTCGGTCAGGCCGTAGTCACGCAGCAGGTTCAGGACGAAGGTGAGCGTCTTGTCGAGCTCGTCGGCCATCTGCTCGCGGGTGCAGTAGATGTGCGCGTCGTCCTGCGTGAAGCCGCGGGCCCGGGTGAGGCCGTGCACGACGCCCGACTTCTCGTACCGGTACACGGTGCCGAACTCGAAGAGGCGCAGCGGCAGTTCGCGGTAGGAGCGGCCGCGCGCATCGAAGATCAGGTTGTGCATCGGGCAGTTCATGGGCTTGAGGTAGTAGTCCACGCCCTCGTCGAGCTGCATGGGCGGGTACATGCCGTCGGCGTACCAGTCCAGGTGGCCCGAGGTCTCGAAGAGCTTCCCCTTCGTCGCGTGCGGGGTGTAGACGAACTCGTAGCCCTCTTCCTCGTGGCGACGGCGCGAGTAGTCCTCCATGACCCGGCGGATGACGCCGCCCTTGGGGTGGAAGACGGCGAGGCCGGAGCCGATCTGATCCGGGATGGAGAACAGGTCCAGCTCGTTGCCCAGCTTGCGGTGGTCGCGCTTCTCGGCCTCGGCGAGGAAGTCGAGGTGCGCCTTCAGCTCGTCCTTGGAAGGCCAGGCGGTGCCGTAGATGCGCTGGAGCATCGGGTTCTTCTCGCTGCCGCGCCAGTAGGCGGCCGCGTTGCGCATCAGCTTGAACGCCGGGATGTTGCGGGTGGTGGGCAGGTGGGGACCGCGGCAGAGGTCCTTCCAGCACAGGTCACCGGTCTTGGCGTCGAGGTTGTCGTAGATGGTCAGCTCGCCGCCGCCCACCTCGACATCGGCGCCGTCGTCCGTGGACGCGGAGCCCTTGATGCCGATGAGCTCCAGCTTGTACGGCTCCGACGCCAGCTCCTCGCGAGCCGCCTCGTCGGTCACCACACGGCGGGAGAAGCGCTGCCCGCGCTTCTGGATCTCCTGCATCTTCTTCTCGATGGCCTTGAGATCCTCGGGCGTGAACGGCTTCTCCACGTCGAAGTCGTAGTAGAAGCCGTCCTTGACCGGAGGGCCGATGCCCAGCTTGGCCTCGGGGAACAGCTCCTGCACGGCCTGTGCCATGACGTGCGCGGTGGAGTGGCGCAGGATGTTGAGGCCGTCCTCGGAGGAGATCTCCACGGCCTCGACGGTCTCGCCGTCCCGCACCTCGTACGCGAGGTCCTTCAGCTCGCCGCCCACGCGGGCCGCGACGATGGTGCGCTCACCGGCGAAGAGCTCGGCGGCCGTAGTGCCCGTCGTCACCACGCGCTCGTCCCGCTCGGAATCGCGTTGGATGATCACACGGACGTCTGACACCGGTCTCTCCTGCCTGAAGGGGGACGCGCGCCCAAAGTCCATTGCGCGCGCCATAGGCTACGGATCCTACCGAGACCGGGGTCCCCTCCGCGAAACGGTTCCGTCAGTCCCCGCTGCACGCCTCCTCGAAGAAGTCCAGGTTCTCCTGGAGCGACTTCATGAGCCGGTCCCGTTCGGCCTCGTCGACCTGTACGGGCACGACCCCGGAGGCGTCGGTGAGCCTGCGGAAGCCGCCCCGGCTCTCCAGACGCCCGAGCACCCGGACCGGCAGCCCGACCAGATGGGCGTGCCCGGCGATGCGGTACGCCTCCTCGTCGAGGGTCATCCGCACATGCGGGACCTCGGCTCCGGCGAGCACCCGCAGCCGTACGGAGCCCTCGCCGCGCGGCCCGGACCTGCGCATCCGCACCACGGTTCCGGTGATCCGCACCGGCACGGACGGCTCGGCGCGCAGATAGCGGGCCCCCGCCTCGCGCAGGACGGGCAGGTCGCCGGGCGAGAACTCGACGGGCTCGGAGGGGGCGGCGCAGCCCTCGGGGACCCCGGCCGCGGGCGCCCACTCGACTGCGATCCGGGCGCCCTCCGTGCCGCGGACGAGGGCGACGATCGCCTCGGTCAGCTCATGGCTGACGCCCGCCGCGACGGCTCCGTCGAAGGCGTCCATGCCCCCGGTGGCGCGCTGGTAGTCGATGGCCTCGCGGGCGGCGTACAGCGCCTGGTAGAGCCGTACGGCCAGGAGCCGCCCGGTCGTGACGGGCACGAATGCGGTCAGGCGGTGTCCGCCGTGCTCCGCGCCGACGAGGACGGTGTCCAGGGACGCGGCGGCGGGCCCACGGTGGCGGGCGCCGTAGTACCCCGCGTGCGCGCGGGTGGCCAGCGCGGCGGCGAGCAGCATCTGGCGGGCGGCGGCGCGCAGCTGCTCCTCGGCGGTCCAGGGCGCGGCGCCCACGGGTCCCGTCGGCACGTCGCGCCACCAGCGGACCTCGTCGCTGGGCACGGCGAGCCCGAGCAGTACGTCGCGTGCGGAGGGTGACCCGCTGCGGGAGAGCGCGAGGAGGGCCTCGCCGAGCAGGTCGTCGCTGTCGGGGAAGGCCCGGTTCTCCGGTACGAGCAGGCTCGTACCGCCGCCACCGGGCCCGGGTGGGGTCCAGCGGCCGTACCGTCCCGCCGCTCCGCCGCGGCGCTGCCAGCCGTGCCGGTGCAGCAGCGCGCTGAGGACGGCGGGGTCGACCCGGCCGGGCTCGGGCGGCCGGGTCCAGTCGGTGTCGGCCGGATGCGGCCGCACCGACCGCAGGGTCTCGTCGATCGGGCGGTGCGTCACGGTCTGCCTCCCGTCCCGACCCGCGTCATGATCTCGCAGAGCGCCCGGTCGTCGAAGATGCGCGAGGTCGGTATCCGCACGGTGGTCCTGCGCCGGCCGGTGACGGTGTGTCCGGCGAGGTTGGTCCAGTAGCAGCAGTGCCGCAGGTCGAGACGGTCGTGACTGGCGCGCAGCCACTCGTCCTGGGATCTGGGCACGAGCATCACGACCAGAATCTTGTGCACCGAGACCGGGGTTCGGGCGAGCTTCGCCAGGTGGTCGTTGTCGAGCGTGAAGGAGAAGGCGGGGCCCGGGGGGTTCGGCGGTATCTGGTACGTGCACTTGAGCTGCACCTTGATGGTGACTTCGTCGTCGACCGTGTGCCCGGGGGCGCTGTGGCTGACGTGCCAGTCGATGCCGTTGTCCGGGAAGGGCTGGGACAGGGAGCATCCCGCGGCCGCGGCGACGGCGTGCAGATAGCCCACCTGCAGTGTCTCCATGCATGCGGTGGTGGCGAGGCTGCCGCGGTGGGGTGCCGTGCGCTCGGGCAGCAGCCCGCCCCGTTCGGGCTGCGCTATCGCCATGACCAAAAGCCTTCCAGAACTGGTGAATCGCCTCGACGAGCCCCTGAACTGCAAAGACCCGTACCTCTGTTGTCTCCTTCCGGCGTACGGCGCAAACAGCCCGGGTATCACCAAACGGGGCAGAAGACGGTGCGTCAGCTGCCGTGGGTGAACGAGGAGTTGTGTGGGTATGACGTGCTGGTACGAAGGCCCCTTGGCCGCCTTCGACACGGAGACCACCGGCGTGGACGTCGAGACCGATCGGATCGTGTCGGCCGCCGTGGTGGTCCAGGACGCCCCGGGTTCCCGTCCGCGGGTGACCCGGTGGCTGGTGAACCCGGGAGTGCCGGTGCCCGCGGGCGCGACGGCGGTGCACGGGCTGACGGACGAACATCTGCAGTGCAACGGCCGCTGGCCGTCGCCGGTGATGGAGGAGATAGCCCGGGCGCTGGGCGAACAGGCGGCGGCGGGCCGGCCGCTGGTGGTGATGAACGCGCCGTTCGATCTGACCATCCTGGACCGGGAGTTGCGCCGCCACCGCGCCTCCTCGCTCGATCACTGGCTCGCGTCGGCGCCGCTGCGGGTACTCGATCCACGGGTCCTCGACAAGCATCTGGACCGCTACCGCAAGGGCCGTCGCACGCTCACCGATCTGTGCGCGCACTACGAGGTGGTGCTGGAGGGCGCGCACGACGCGGGCGCGGACGCACTGGCCGCGATGGAGGTCGTACGCGCGGTGGGGCGCCGTTTCGCGACTCGCCTGGAGCGGCTCTCCCCCGCCGAGCTGCACACCCTGCAGGCGGTGTGGCACGCGGCGCAGGCACGCGGTCTGCAGGCGTGGTTCGCGCGCAGCGGCACTCCGGAGCTGGTGGATCCGGCCTGGCCCCTGCGGCCGGACCTGCCCGCGGCGGCGTGAGGGCGCGAGGACGGGAACACAGAAAAACCGGTCCGTCTGTGACGGACCGGCTTTCTCCGGGTGGGCGATACTGGGTTCGAACCAGTGACCTCTTCGGTGTGAACGAAGCGCTCTCCCACTGAGCTAATCGCCCGGGAACGCACTGAACCATACAGGTCCCGGCGGGTTTCGTTCAAACCGCTTGGCCCGTCTCCCGCAGGTGTGCGCGCAGTCCGCGCAGTCCGGCCCTCATCATCAGCGCGTGGTTGGCGAGGAAGAGGGGCCGTCCCGGCATCGCGAGGCGCCGCAGCAGCGGCTTGCTCACGTCGACCTCCTGCTCGTAGCGGGCGAGGGTGCCCGGCCCGTCGGCGGTGACGGTCCAGCGCGCCCAGCCGTCGATATCACCGGTCATGGCGATCTCCAGGACGCCTGCCGCGGGGTCGCGCCGCACCTCCCGCGCGGTGAACGTCATGTCGTACGGCAGCAGCGAGCGGATCCGGATGGCTCCGCTGCGGTCGTCGATGCGCCGCACCTCGCGCACCTGAGGCCACCAGCGGGGGTAGTCCTCGGCCTGTTCCAGGGCCAGGTAGACGGCGGCGGGAGGGGCGGGCAGCTCCCAGAGGCTGCGGAAGCGGTAATGGCTCCAGTCCATGCGCCGAGTGTGCCGGTCCCCCGCACCCTTTCCGGTAGATCGGTACGAGACTTCCTGTGTCGTATCTGAGTACGGCCTGAGTACGTGCACTCATGCCGGGGGACGTGACCGGGACCACACTGCGAAGCATGATGAACATCCCGCCCCCGGCCGAGGAGTTGCGGCTCCTCGATGCCGAGCTGCGACAACTGGATGCCCGCCGGGCCCAGTTGCTGGAGCGCCGTGCCTGGCTGCTGCGGGTCCTGCAGCCGGTGTGGGCGCCGCCGCCCCCCGCCGCACGCCGGTCCGAGACCACCGCGCCCGGTGTCCAGAACGTGCTCCTGGCGCTCGGCGGCGTCCTGCTGACCGTCGCCGCGATCGCGTTCACGGTGGTCAGCTGGGGACACCTGGGCATCGCCGGGCGGGCGCTGGTGCTCGGCGCGGTGACACTGGCCGCGCTCGGCGCGCCCGTGCCGCTGCTGCGCCGCGGGCTGCGCTCGACGGCCGAGGCGCTGGCGGGGCTGGGACTCGTGCTGACGGTGCTGGACGTCTACGCGCTGCACCAGGTCGCGTTCGCGGAGACGGACGCCTCCGGCTATGCGGCAGCCGCCTCGGCGGCACTGGCCGTGGTGTGGGCGGGGTACGGGCTCGCACTCGACGGGCCGCGCGGGCAGCGGGAGGCCGGCGCGGCCGCTCGGCTCCCGCTGGGACTGCCGCTGCCCGCCGCCCTGGTCACGGCCCAGTTCCCGCTGCTCCTGTGGGCGGGCGCGGCCGGTGCGGGGGACCGCGCCATGACGGCCGCGCTGCTGGTGACGGCCGCGTTCGACACGGCTGTCGCGCTCCGCACGCCCCTGAGGTCCGTCCGGATCGTCGCTGTCGTCGGCGCGTACGGCATGGGCGGCTGGGGCACCCTGGCGGCCGGATGGCTCTCCTGGACAGCCTCCGGCCCGAGCGCCGCCGCCCGTGCGGCGGCGCTCCTCCTCTTCGCCGGCGCGATCGCCCTGGTGGCCGCGTGGCGTGCTCCGCACCCGAACGCCGCCACCGGGACGGCGCTCGCCGGCGGTCTGATCACGGTCGCGGCGTTCGGCGGCGTACTGCGCTCGGCGCTGCCCGACGACTCGACGGTTTTGGGATATCTGGTGTGCGGGATCGCGCTGTTGGCGCTCGTGCGCACTCGCCTGCGCGAGCAGGTGCGGCGGGGGCTGGCCGGGGCCTCCGGCTGCGTGCAGGCCGTCGCGGTGGTGTGGGCGCTGCCCGCGGCCGCCCTCGCCCTGCTGGGCCCGGTGAGCCGGGCGGGGCGGATCTGGTCCGGCGCCCCGGCGACCGCCCGCGACGCGGTCGCCATGGATGTCCCCTGGCCGCCGCACTCCACCTTGGCTCCTGTCGTCCTCGCGCTGGTGGCCGGTGTCCTGGTGGTGGCGGTCCGCGACGCGGCATGGCGCCCGCAGGCGCTGACCTGCGCGCTGACGCTGGCCTGGGCGACGGCGCTCGCGCTTCCGGCGGTCCTCCAACTCCCTTACGCAGCAGGGATGGCGGCCCAGGGCGCCACCACGGTGGCGGTTCTGGCGTGCGCACGGCCGAGCGGGCTGCGGGCGGCTCCAGTGCTGCTGGCCCTTCTCGGCTCCGTCAGCCTCGCCTTCCTCTCCCTGGCCTCCGAGGGGGCGACCCTCGGCGTCCTCACGGCGCTGACCGTGCTGTTCGCGGCCGCCGCGCGCCCGCCGCACCTCCGAGCGGTCGCCGCCACCGCCTCCCTCGTCGCCGCCACCGCGCTCGCCTGCGCCGTGGGCGCGTCCCTGGGCTGGGAACCGCGGTACACCGCGCTCCTCGTGCTGGTGGTGCCGGCGGCAGCGGCGCTCGCGGCGGCGCGCCTGAGCGATCCGGTGACGACCGTGGCCGTCGAGGCGACGGGAGCCGCTGCCGGGCTCCTCGCCGTCGCGCTCACGGTCACCCATCCCCCGATGCTCGCTCTGGTCCTGGCTCTGCTCGGTGTGCTCGCCGCGGCCACCGCCGTACGAGCGGACCGGCGGCCCGTCGGATACGCGGCCGCCGCCCTGTTCGCGCTGGCCACCTGGGTCCGTCTGGCGTCCTGGGGCGTCGGCTCCCCGGAGGCGTACACGCTTCCCGTGACCGTTCCCGCGCTGCTCGTGGGCGTGCTCAGGCGCCGCAGGGACACCCCGGCCTCGTCGTGGACGGCGTACGGCGCGGGTCTGTCGCTCACGCTGGTGCCGAGTCTCCTCGCGGCGTGGGGCGACCCCCACTGGCTGCGGCCGCTGCTGCTCGGCGGGGCGGCGCTCGCGGTCACGCTCGTCGGTGCCCGCCACCGGCTGCAGGCACCGCTCGTCGTGGGCTCGGTGGTGCTCGCCCTGGACGCGCTGCACGAACTCGCCCCGTACATCGTCCAGGTGGTCGACGCGCTGCCGCGCTGGGTGCCTCCCGCACTCGCCGGTCTGGTGCTGCTCGCGCTGGGTGCCACCTACGAGCAGCGGATCCGTGACGCGCGGCGAGTGCGGGAGGTGCTGGGGAGGATGCGTTAGGGGCATCCTCAACCGGCGTACGGCTACGGCATCTTGTCCCCCAGCAGCGCCAGGTTCTCGATGGCGGCGAGGCCGTACAGGGCGGTGTCGTTGGAGCTGACCCAGGCGGCCTCGCTGCCCGGCACCAGGGTGAGGGGGCCGCTCAGCTTCTCGGTCTTCCAGGGCGAGGACTCCATGTAGCCGTCCGAGCCGTAGAACTTCGTCCACGCGCGCTTGGCGAGCGTCGCGTCACCGGTCTGCACGGCGGCGTACGCGTCCAGGCGCGAGTGGCCCTGGAACAGCAGCAGGGTGCCGAAGTTGGTGCCGTAGCGTGCCGCCTGTTCTGCCTTGGTGGCGTTGAAGTAGCGGCAGTAGTCGAGGTAGACGTCCTTGAATTTCGGCACGTCGACCAGGTCGATCAGCTCGGCGCACAGCTCGTTGAGGCCGAATACCGCCGAGAGGTGCGAGACCGAGACGACGGGCGCGGGCGCGACGGCGAACTTGCCGGTGTCGAGGTCGTACAGGCCGCTGCCCTGCACGAAGCCGTTGGGCTGGGCGGCGATGCCCTCCATCGTCGACAGCACGCGCGCCTTGGCCTTCTCCCACTTGGGACCCTTGCGTTCCCACTCGGTCAGCCATGCCGACACCAGACCGCTCCAGTCCGTGCCGAAGCCGATCGACAGGGCGTGCCGGTCGGGGGTGTAGGGGTCGGTGCGCACCTTGCGCAGCGGGTCGAGGACGAGGAACGTCTCGTCGGAGTCGACGTTGGCGTGCATGAGGTCGCCGACGCGTTCGTCGGCGGTGAGGAAGTAGTAGTAGCGGCGGTAGGTGGTGTTGGCGATGCGCTGCTGCTTGGCACTGTCGGCGAAGTGCTGCACGCCGTGCCGGGTGCCGAGGCCCGCCCACTTGCCGAGGTGGTAGACGTCGACCTCGCCGGTGTGCCGGGTCAGCGCCTCCGCGAAGCGGAAGATGTCCGAGCGGCCCGAGCGCAGATACGCCATCCAGAGCCAGATGTCCGGCGACAGTTCGGAGTTGTCCCAGGCGTAGCCTCCGACGTCGTAGCGCCATTGGTGGCGCACGGTGTCGTACGTGTGCATGAAGTCGCCGTAGTCCCAGAAGCCGTACCAACGGCGCTGCTCCACCTGGTCCTTGTAGTAGGTGAAGAGGAAGTCGAGGTGGTCCTCGATCTTCGCCTTCGCGGTGGTGGAGCGGTCGGGCTCGGAGAAGAGGCCGCCGAAGACCTTGGCCTTGATGAGGTGCTTGGGCGGCGCGGCGAGCTGCGGAAGGGTCCGGACCGCCTGGACCTGCTCGGCGAGCTTCTCGGGAGCGGGCGTCGACTCGTTGGCCCAGAAGAGGAGTTCGGAGGTGCGGGCGATGCCGTACGGGGTGCCGAACTCGGGTTCGTAGTCCTCGTAGGTGATGTTGAGGCCTTCGAGCTGTTCGGCGTAGGTGTCCTGGTCCATGCCGTCGTGGTAGAAGCGCAGGTCCATGGGCTTCGCCTCGGGCGACCAGAGCCAGAGGGTGACCTCGGCCTCGTCGGTCTGGGCGTCGCGGATGTCGAGCTGGGCGGGGTACTTCTCCCAGAAGTCCCTGAGGCCGAAGGAGAATCCACCGCTCGGACCGCCGACGTAGCCGAATCCGGACGCCCGCCCGCCGCCGCCCGCGCCGATCCAGCCGTATCCCTTCTTGGTGCGCTTGCGCAGCGCGAAGCCGTCGGCGGAGAGCTGGGAGAGCGTGTAGTCGCCCCACTCGGGGATGTACTGCAGCCGCGTCGTCACCCGCTGGTCCCAGGTGGACGGGTCGGGCAGCTTCTCGCCCGCGAACTGGGCCGCCTGCACTGCGGCGCCCGGGTCACGGCGCAGCCCGGTGATGCCCTTGACGGCCTCGCGCAGCAGACCGGTGCCCTCGCCGCCGATGCGGATGTGCCGGTCGTACGCGGCGTCGCGCATCGGCACGGTGAAGCGCACGCCGAGCCCGCGGATGAAGTCGCCGCTGGTCCTGCCGGGTTCCTGCGTGCCGTCGTACGTGATGGTGTGCACCATCCGGAAGGAGTCGGCGCCCGCGTAGAAGTAGAGACGGATCGAGAAGGGCAGCCAACTGCGGGCGCCCTTGCGGTGCTTGCCGTCGATACGGACGACGGCGCGGACCGGTCCGTCCTGCTCGACGGTGACCTTGTCGATGGCGCTCTCGAAGCGCTCGAACTTCTCGGCGCCCTGGTCCTCGTCCTCGATCTCCGGCTGCCGGATCAGCACCAGTCGGCCGTTCTTGGCGATCTCCGTGGAGCCGCGTACGACGGACTTCACCAGCGTGGTGCCGCTCTTGCCGATCTTCGCCGTGATGACGCCGGTCGATATGTCGATGGTGCCGCCGCTCTTGTCGACGGTCACCTTCTTCTCGGGCGCGCTGGACGAGCCGGCGGCGAGGGTGAGCTTGCCGGAGCCCGAACTGACCGCGTGCGCCGTCCACTTGAGGGAGCCGTCGGGCCAGTACGCGATCGGCCAGGACTGCACGGGCACGGCCTTGCCGTCCGCGTCCGTGAGCGCGAACGTCTGGTCCTCCTGGTACGCACCCTTGGGCCAGGGCACGCCGACAGTCGAGCCGGGGGCGGCGCCGAGCCCGCCGTCCTCCAGCCAGTCCAGCGTCACCGGGTCCGCGGCGGCGGCCTCGGCTCTCGGGGCGGCCTCGGCGCTGCTGCTCCCCAGCGCCCAGCTGAACTGGGCGGCGGCTCCGGCGGCGGCAGCTGCCTTGAGAAGGGACCTGCGGGGAATGGGAGACATGAGAGCTCAGCCTTTCCTTTCCGTGCGGGGAAGTCAGGGGCATGACAGAGAGAGGTGCGGCGCCCGGGGGCGCCGACCTTGCGGTGCGGGGTGGTGCGTCAGCGGCGCCGGTATCGCTCCTCGACGGCGACGGCCGCGGCCGCGACGGCCCCGAGGACGGGGACCGCCAGCGGTAGGGCGAACCAGGTGGAGCAGACCACGACGGCCAGTCCGCCGATGAGCAGGAACGATCCGGCGGGGTCCAGGACGGTCCGGCGTCCGGCGTCCGCGAACAGCGCCCGCCACCGTGCGCCGGGCTCCCAGGACGCCGCCGCGCGCAGCCCGGCGACACCGAGGCCGATCAGCGCGAGGACGCCGACGGCACCGACGAACGGTCCGCCCGGAAGCCCGGCGCGCACGGCCTGGACGTCCACGGCGACCGCGAGCGCGGCGCCCCAGCCGGCAAGCCCGGCGATCCAGCCGCCGCGCACGGCCGACCGGAAGTCCGCGACGAACTCCCGCAGACCGCCGCCCTCATGGGCCGTACACCGCTTCAGATGGCGGGCTCCGGCGGCGAACGCGGCGGGATACGTGACCAGCGGCAGCGCGGCGAGCGCGATCCACACGCCGGTCAGCAGACACTCCGCGAACAGCGCGAACCTCTCGGCGAACACGGATTCCCGCGGCGCACGGCGCGCCTTGACCGATATCCCGGATGCCTGGGATGCCTGGCTCATCGCGCGCCTCAGCCCTTCAGTCCCGAAGTGGCCATGCCGTCGATCAGGTACCGCTGGAACGCCAGGAAGAAGGCGAGCACCGGCAGCAGCGCGACGAGCGACATGGCGATCATGCCGCCGTAGTCGGCCACGCCTTCCTGGTCTACGAACATCTTCAGGCCCAGCGAGACCGTGTACTTTTCGGGCTCGTTGAGGTAGATCAGCGGGCCCATGAAGTCGTTCCAGGAGTTGATGAAGGTGAAGATCGCGCTGGTGATCAGGGCCGGTCGGCACAGCGGGAGCACGATCGACCAGTAGATGCGCAGATGTCCGCAGCCGTCGAGGCGGGCCGCCTCGTCGAGTTCCTTCGGCAGGTTGCGCATGAACTGCATCATCAGGAAGACGAAGAACGCTTCCGTGGCGAGGTACTTGCCCAGCAGGAGCGGGGTGTACGTGTTGATCATGTTCATGTTGCGGAACAGCACGTACTGCGGGATCAGCAGCACGTGGTACGGCAGCAGCAAGGTGCCGATCATCAGCGTGAACAGCAGATTCCGGCCCGCGAACCTGATCTTGGCGAAGGCGTACGCCGTCAGCGAGCAGGACAGGACGATCCCGATCACCGAACCGACCGCGAGGAAGAGCGAGTTGTAGAAGAAGGTGGAGATCGGGATGTCCGCGATGCCCTCGGTGAGGCGCTTGTAGTTCGAGGTGACCGGCGAGCCGGGGAAGAGATCCAGGCTGCCGACGATGTCCTCGCTCTTCTTGAAGGAGCCGCCGACGACCCAGATCACCGGGTAGAGGATGACCGCGAGGATCGCGAGGGACCCGAGGTGCCAGGCGAGCGAACCGGGCAGTCTGCGCCGGAAGTTGCCCGCCTTCGCGGACGGACCTTGAGCCGGCCTGACGTCTGTGACCTGCGCGCTCATCAGGCGCCCTCCTCGTAGTGCACCCAGCGCTTCTGGGACCAGAACAGCACCGCCGTCACCAGCGCGACCGCGACCAGCAGCAGCCAGGCCATGGCGGAGGCCAGGCCCATCCGGCTGTTCTCGAAGCCCTGGACGTAGAGGTAGCAGGTGTAGACCATCGAACCGTCGGCCGGACCACAGGCGTTGCTGCCGGCGCCGCCGCCGACGATGTAGGCCGAGCTGAAGATCTGGAAGGAGTGGATGGTCTCAAGGAGGACGTTGAAGAAAAGCACCGGCGAGATCATCGGCAGGGTGATGTTCCAGAACCGGCGCAGCTTGCCCGCCCCGTCGACCTCGGCGGCCTCGTACAGCTCGCGCGGCACCTGCTTGAGGCCGGCGAGGAAGATGACCATGGGGGCGCCGAACTGCCAGACCGTGAGCGCCACCAGGCTGTAGATGATCAGGTTCGGGTCGCCTGTCCAGCCGCCCGCGTGCACTCCGAAGACCTTCTGCGTACGGTCCACGATCGCGTCGTCCGAGAAGATCGCCTTCCAGACGATGGCGACGGAGACACTCGCCCCGATCAGCGAGGGCGCGTAGAACGCGGCCCGGTAGAAGGCCTGTCCGTGCCGCTTCTGGGCCAGCAGCAGCGCCACACCGAGCGCCGCGATCAGCTTGAGGGGCGTCCCGACGACGACGTACCACATCGTCACCTGCACCGAGTGGCGCCAGCGCGGGTCGTGGAACATCTCGGAGAAGTTGTCGAGACCGATCCACTTGGGGGCGTCGAACAGGTTGTAGTCGGTGAACGCGAAGTAGAGCGAGGCGATCATCGGGCCCGCGGTGAGCAGCAGGAACCCGGCGATCCAGGGAGACATGAAGAGATAGCCGGCCAGGTTCTCCCGGCGGCCCCGCCGCTTGAGGGCGGCGGGGCGCACGGGGTTCACCGGACCGTGCCGCGGCTCGGAGCCCTTGGCCAGGGCCTCCGTCGCAGGGGCGTGTGTCACGGTGGATCCCATCAGGTGCCGAGAGCCGTCTTCGACTCGGTGAAGAACTGCTTGACGGCGTCGTCCACCGACCGTGTGCCCAGGGCGAGTTCCTCGGCGATGCGCAGGAACGCGGCCTCGCAGATGTCGGCGCCGTTCGGGTGCGGGGTGATCGTCTCCAGGACGCCCGCCTTGACGAGGGACTCCTCGTAGGCGGCGATGCCCTTGCCGATCTCGTCGGTCGGCTTGTAGGCGTCGTACTGCGCCTGCGTGGCCGGCACACCGCGGTCGTAGCCCATGATCTTGGCGACTTCGGGGTCGTGCGTCATGAAGCTGATGAACTGGGCGACTTCCTTGGGGTGCTGGGTGCGCCTGGAGGCGCTGAGCATCAGCGAACCGAGGTACTGGCCCGTGTGCTTGCCGTCCGTGGTGGGGATCGGGGCGAGGCCGTACTCGCTCTTGCCCTCCGCGGTGTAGCGCACGGTGAAGTTGTCCCAGGTGAACTCGCCCGCCGCGAGTTCGGCGGAGACGGCGGACTTGGGCTTGACCTGAGCGACCTTCTTCGCGTTGGCGTAGATGCCCGACTCCAGGCCCTTCTTCGCCTTGGTCCACCAGTCCTTGAGATCCGCCTCGGTGAAACCGAGTCCCTTGTCCGTGAAGAACGCCTTGCCGTTCTGACGGAGGTACAGGTCGTAGAGGTACATGACGCCGTACATTCCGCTGTCGCCGGCGCGGCCCGCCTTGTCGCGGATCTTCTTCATCGCCGCGTCGAAGTCGTCCCAGGTCCAGCCCTGCTTCGGCGTCACGCCCGCCTTGGTGTACACGGGCTTGTCGATCACCAGGGCCATCGAGTTGGAGCCGACCGGAACACCGAGGAGTTTTCCGTCGACTTCGCCGAACTTCTCAAGTCCGGCCCGGAATCCGTCCATCGAGAGATTGCCCGCCTTGACCTGCTCACTGAGATCGAGCAGGACATTCTTCGCGTCGTACTTGCGCAGGAATCCGATGGCATTCTGGAATACGTCCGGCGGATTTCCGCCGGAGGCCTGGGTGTTGAACTTCTTCCAGAAGTCGCCATAGGGCTGGAAGTCCGTTTTCACCTTGATCTTCGGGTACTTCTTCTCGAAGAGCGCGATGGTCTGGTTGATCCGCTTGGCCCGGTCGTCCGCGCCCCACCAGGCGTAACGGATGGTAACCGTGCCATCCCCCGAGCCGGCTCCGTCCCCACCACAGGCCGTCGTCGTGGCCAGCCCCAACGCGGCCACCGACGCACCTGCCGCCTTGAGGATCGTGCGCCTCTCGACATTCCCGTTCTTCTGCATAGTCGGGCCCCTCCCGCGACGTTGCGGTCGCCGTCATGAATCGTTTCAAGTAAGCGCTTGCTGGCACAAGGTACGGAGGCCCTCCGGGCTCGTCAATGATTCGGACAGGAATTGATGGGATGCGATCCTGCTCCGCGACGTCGCGAACAGGCGTGTGACGGCGGAACGTTGGCACGACCGTGCAGGTCCCACGCCTATGGCCGACCTGTCGAACGCCTCGCGGCAGGTCGTGGAGAAAAACGAAGGGGCCGAAAACAACTCTGGTTCCGGGGCGCCGAGTCGGGGGGACGGGGGGCGGCGGGGGCGGGCGGGGACTGAGAGTGATGGGTGGGGCTTGGACGGGGATGAGGGCGGGGATCGCGGGGCGGGAGCTCGGAGCGGAGGGTGCGGGGCTGTGGTTGGCGTTTGCGTGAGCTGCCGCTGGCGGGAAGGCGCGGGTCGCGACCGGCTGTTGGCGGTAGCCGATGGGCGTTCGGTGGCCGGCGGTCGTGAGGGCTTCCGATGACTGCGGCGCGGGCGAGTCGTGTCCCACCTCGTGATGTAGCCATACGGAGTCCGGGACTTCGCGCGGCTTCGGGGACAGCGCCGTCCGCGGGGTCGGTGACACCGGGTACAACGCGTCGACCAGGGAAGATGGCACCGTGGCGATGCGGAGACCTTTCCTGGACGGGATCTCATCCGCGCTGGCATCGTCTGGACTTCTACGTCACCTGGCGGGACGTCACCGGGCCTCCGGAGAGCTGCTGTTGGCGGCGGTCGGAGTGCTGTCAGCGGCAGCCGGACGCCGTGGGCGCCGGCCAGGCGGGCTGCTCCGCGCAGACCGCGAGCCGCCGTCGCATGAGCCGCGGATCGCCGTCGACTGGGCACGGCGCCGGGCACACGGCTGATGTCTGCGGCCGCGCGCGATGGTCGCCGAAACGTGGGTTGTCGCCCGCGGGCCGCGGCGGGGCCACACGAACCGCGGCGCGAGCCACACAGGCCACTGTCAGCGGCAGCGCGCGCGACGGTCGCCGCAGCAGGGCCCTAGCGACAGTCCGCCATACCCGGCCACGAGGGCCACAGCCGCTGTCAGCCCAGGCAGGTCAACGGCGCACAGACCGCACCGTCCACTAGCCGCCGCCGACAAGCCACGCACGCGACCAGGCAGGCTCCACAACCAACGACAACCCACGCCACGGCCGGCAGCACAAAGACCTCTGTTCACAGGCCACAAGCGCCCGTCAGGCGAGCCACAGCCGGCCCGCAGTCTTTAGCGGTCAACGGCCCCCGGCCGCAGTGCACATGCCACGTGCGCCCACCACGCGGGCCACTACAGGCGACAGCACGTACGCCACCGTTCACCAGCCGCGAGCGCCGCCCACAGCCGCCGTAAGCCCGTACCGGTCACCGGCACACAGTCGCAGCCTCAGGCGTCGGCCAGGCAGGACGTCGCCAGCGGCCGTACAGGCCACTTGTCGGCACTCACGAGCGACGCGAGCACGCATCTCAGCCCTGTGAACGCCACGGCCAAGCAAGGGCCCCTTGGAGCGACACGCTCGCGGTCACACCCCCCGGCCCACCTCAGCCCCGGATCCCCCCGGCCCAGAAGCCCCCATCCCCGCGGCGCAGGGGGTGCGGGTGGCGGAGCCCCCGCAGCGCGCGGCGAAGCCGCGCAGAAACGACGATGGCGACCCGGTCCACGCTTTCCGTGGACATGGGTCGCCATCGACAACGTGGGCGATACTGGGTTCGAACCAGTGACCTCTTCGGTGTGAACGAAGCGCTCTCCCGCTGAGCTAATCGCCCGGGCGCAGGAAGAACATTACCCCAAGTCAGAGGGTGCGTTCGACCAGCGCGAAGGGCCGGCGGAGGGGGTCCTCACTCCTTGATGTTCCAGGGCATGGCGAAGCCGAACTTCCAGACGTAGACGCCCATGAGAGCCGCGATGATCACGAGGCCGATGGTCGTGAGAATGATGTTGCGGCGCCGCACCCGGGGGTCGAGCGCCCGCTGGGTCGCCTCGGTGACCTTGCGTTTCGTCCAGCGGAGCACGAGCTGGGCCCAGACGAACTCGGTGGCCCAGATCGCCATGCCGCCGAAGATCACCAGCCAGCCGGGGCCGGGCAGCGGCAGCATGATCACGCCCGCGGCCACGACCGCGAGGCCCACGACGAAAACGCCCACCTGCCAGCTCAGATGCAGAGCGCGGCTCGCCTTGATGAATTCCGGCGCTCGCGAACCGAGCCCGCGCTCGGTGTTCGTCCTGTCAGAACCCACAGCGTTTGTCCCGTCGGACCCCAAGGCGTTCGTCCCATCCGAAGCCACGGCGACCTCGCCGGGCTCGTCACTCCCCGTATTCATACGACCAAACCCTACCCGAGAGAAACCAGTCACCGGAATGGCCCTATCCGACGAACGCACTCTCGGCCGGATGAGCTACCTAAAGACACGCAAAACACTCAGAGGGGTTTACAACGGCACCGTAGGTGGCATGTCGATTTCGCCGACGTGCGAATCCCCGAGCGCACACTGAGCGAAAGGCCCTGGCGCTTATGAACACCACGGTCAGCTGCGAGCTGCACCTGCGCCTCGTTGTGTCGAGCGAGTCCTCACTGCCTGTTCCCGCAGGACTGCGGTATGACACGGCCGATCCCTACGCCGTGCACGCCACCTTCCACACCGGAGCCGAGGAAACCGTCGAGTGGGTGTTCGCCCGCGACCTCCTCGCCGAGGGCCTGCACCGGCCCACCGGTACCGGCGACGTCCGAGTCTGGCCGTCCCGGAGCCACGGCCAGGGCGTCGTATGCATCGCCCTGAGCTCCCCGGAGGGCGAAGCCCTGCTCGAGGCCCCTGCGCGGGCCCTGGAGTCCTTCCTGAAGCGAACGGACGCCGCCGTGCCACCCGGCACGGAACACCGGCACTTCGATCTCGACACCGAGCTCTCCCACATCCTCGCCGAGAGCTAGCGAGGTACCTCAGAGCCGCCCGGCGCCGTCCACTCGGGGAGACGGCTCGGGCTCAGACAACCGCATAGGGCACGCATCGGCGCCGTCGCCGCGGACTTCCGCGGAGGCGGCGCCGGTGTGTGCGGCCGTGCCGGGCCCGGAAGTGTCAGCGCCTGCCACCTGGCCGGAGGCGGCCCCTGCCCAGCGGACGGCCGGTCCTCCGGCCCGGGGAAACCACTACCATCGGCCAACATCGGCGGGCGCCCGCCCGACCCCCCAGGCCAGGGAGCGAAACGTGCTGATCACCCACGACACCCGGTGCGCCCTAGACGCCGTGGTGGATCTGGTGAACACCGTGCCGGAGGACAACACGACGGACGGGCTCGCGGATGTGGCGTCCCTCGCGGATTTCGTACGTACGCATGACTTCAGTGACGTCGGGGTGCTGGCGGAGCGTGATCTCGCGGCCGTACGGAAGGTCCGCGGCCTGTTCGCCGAGGTCTTCGCCGCCTCCGACGCCCACGCGGCCGCCGGGCTGATCAACGAGCTGGTCGCAGCGGCCGGGACCACACCGCGCCTCACCGACCACGACGGTTACGACTGGCATGTGCACTACTTCGCGCCCGGCGCCTCCGTCGCCGATCACCTCGCGGCCGACTGCGGGATGGCGCTGGCCTTCTTCGTGGTGGCCGGGGAGCAGGAGCGCCTTCGGCGCTGCGAGGCCCCCGACTGCCGGCGCGCCTTCGTCGACCTCTCCCGCAACAGGTCGCGCCGCTACTGCGACAGCCGCACCTGCGGAAACCGGTTGCACGTGGCCGCGTACCGGGCGCGACGCAAGGAAGCGGCGGGCTGAAGCCGGCGTACGACCGCCCGGCTCGTGGGGGTGTCGACGAAACCCTCGGCGGGTGGCGCCGGGGGGTTCGCGTACGTCTCAGAGCAGCAGCAGGTCGTGCAGCGAAGCCATGAGCAGCAGACAGCCGATCACCGCAAGGAAGATCATCAGCGGTGGCTGGGAAAGGGCGAAGAGACAACCCCGCGGCTCCTCTGGAGGGGCGGCGGTGTCGCTCTGTGTTGTGTCCAGCATCTCGCGGCGATGATGACGCAGGGAGTACCCCGTAGGCGATCAACACGCGCGGAATGACGGGGAGTTCGCCAATATCCGTGAAGAGCGGGATCAGACGTGATCGCTTGCGCGCGCTCACCCGACGCTCTGTGTCGTTTCAGTGCGTCGCGTCAGAGCATCGCTTCAGTCCGTGGCGTCGGATCGTCTCGACCGTCCGTGGCGTCGGATCGTCTCGCCGGTCCGTCGGGTCAGACCGTATCGACCGTCCGTAGCGTCAGACCATCTCGATCTCGACCGTCCGTCGCGCGGTCGTCCTCGCCGTCAGATGCCGTGCTTCTTCAGGATGGCTTCGATGTCGGTGAAGTCGTCCCCGGACTTGGCGGGGCGGGGTGACGCCGCGGGCCGGGTCGCCGGGCGCGCGGACTGCCCCAGCGAGGGCGCGGAGGCCGCGGGGGCCACCGCCTCGCGCTGAGCCGCCTTCGCCGCCCTGCGTTCCTTGCGTGTGCCGCCGCTGCGCCGCTCCACGGCCCTCGTGGTCATGAACAGCAGCCAGGCTCCGCCGAGCAGGACGAAGCCCGCCCACGCGGTCGGGCTGAACGCCGTGTCGGCCGCCCAGCCGACGACACCGGTCATGACCAGGCCGACGGGCACGAGCGAGTAGGCGGCGATGCGGGCCGCCGCGAGGAAGCGCTTGCGGTAGGCCGTGACCACGGCAATGCCCAGGCCGGCCGCGGAGGCGGCGGAACAGACGGTCTCGGCAATCATCCGGTCCTCCAGGCAGGGCTCGGTCGGGCAGCGGGTCGGTTCGTCCCTTCCATCCTGCACCGCGCCCCGCCCCGTGTGCCATGCCCCGGGCGGACCTCAGGGACATCTCCGGGTCGGACTCCTCCCCAGGTGCCGGTCGGCGGCAGCCAAAGCGCGGCGGCCGCGATCCCGGTTGGGGCACCCGCGCCCCGGCTGGGAGACTGGTACCCATGAACGACTCCTCCCCCGCGCGCCCGGCCGCACCCGTCCTGGACGTCTGGTGCGAGCTCCAGTGCCCGGACTGCCGCAGCGCACTCGACGACCTCCGCGCCCTGCGCGCCCGCTACGGCGACCGGCTGGAACTGCGGCTGCGGCACTTCCCGCTGGAGAAGCACAAGCACGCCTTCGCCGCTGCGCAGGCCGCCGAGGAGGCCACCGAGCAGGGGAAGGCCTGGCCGTACGTCGAGGCGGTGCTCGGCCGCGTGGAGGAGCTGGACCGCGAGGGAGAGCCCTTCCTTGTCGAAGTGGCCCGTGAACTCGGCCTGGACGCCGAGGAGTTCGACACGGCCCTGATCGACGGCAGGCACATCCTGATCGTCGACGCCGACCAGGCCGAGGGCAAGGCCATCGGCGTGACCGGCACACCGACGTACGTCATCGGCGGTGAGCGGCTGGACGGCGGCAAGAGTCAGCAAGGGCTGCGCGAGCGCATCGAGGAGATCGCCGACCGCCTGCTCGCCGAAGCCGACCAGAAAGCCTGAGCCGTACCGCCGTACCGCAGTTCGCCCCGCCGTCGCCGACGACGGCGTCAGAGCAGCGACTTGTACAGGTGATGCGTGGTGGTCTCGTAGCCGAGCGACTCATAGAGCCGCTCGGCCGGGGTGTTGCCCGAAAAGACGTTGAGGCCGATGCGGTTCCTGCCCTCGGTCACCGCCTGGGCCTCCGCGAGCAGCATCAGCGCGCGGCCGTGGCCCCGGCCGCGGAACGCCGCGTCGGCCTCGACGTCGAAGACGAAGGCCCGTTCGTCTTCGAGCGCCACCCAGAGGGTGCCCACCGCCGTCCCTTCGTGCTCCAGGACGCTGAACAGCATGTTCTCCGTGGCCCTGCCGCGCGGCAGCAGTTCGTCGTGGTCTCGCTGCGACTTCGCGTGCGCCTCGGCCGCGGGCACACCCCGCGCGATGGCGTCCTGCGCGTAGGTCTCCCTGCCGTGCGCCTCCCAGGGCACGAACTCGGCCTCCGTCATGGGACGCCCGACGCTGCCGGCCGGCAGCGCGGGAGGTACCGCCCCGAGCGCCTTCTCCATCCACCGACTGCGCAGGACGTAACCGAGTGCCGTGGAGAGCGCGAGCGCGGCCGCGGCCTCGGCCGGAAGCGACATCTCGATCCGCTCGCAGCCCCAGCCGCGCGCCACTTCCTCGGCGGCAAGCGCGGCGACGGTGCCCCGGCCGCGCCCCCGGTCCGGCTCCTCGATGCGGATGTCCCGGATCACCGCCACGGACGGCCCGAGGACCGGGCGCGTGGCGAGGTGTATCGCGCCGACGGGGCGACTGTTCACGCACACCTGGTAGTGGCGTGAACGCGTTCCGTCGGCGGCGTGCTGGAGCGGCTCGGTCGGCCGCAGGGTGGTGGTCATCAGGGGTGTTGTACCCGCCCGGCGGCCTGCCGTCATCCGGATTTCCCGCGGATCCGATCCACCGAGCCCTACGGGATTCCGGTGTTCTACGGGTTCTACGGGTTCTACGGGTCGAGGTCGTCCCCGCTGCGCTCGTCGAAGATCCGCATGGCCTTGGCGGTCACCGGGCCGGGCGCGCCCGGGAGTGCGCGACCGTCGACGCGGTGCACGCCCTGCACATCGCGCAGTGTGGACGTCAGGAAGACCTCGTCGGCGCGCTCCAGGACGTCCAGCGGCAGGTCGGTCTCCTTGGCGCCCGTCCACTCGACGGCGAGTGCGCGCGTGATGCCCGCGAGGCAGCCGGAGGCGACGGGCGGGGTGTGGATCTCCCCGCCGAGGACGACGAAGACGTTCGACCCCGTGCCCTCGCACAGCCGCCCGACCGTGTTCGCGAACAGCGCCTCGGTGGCGCCCTGTTCGCGGGCACGGGCGAGGGCGACGACGTTCTCGGCGTACGAGGTGGTCTTGAGGCCGGTGAGGGCACTGCGCTCGTTGCGGGTCCACGGCACGGTGATCACAGCGGTGGAGTCGGGGCGCCGGGCGGACTCTCCGAGGGCGACGACGAGCGTCGGGCCGTGCTCGCCGCGGTCGGAGCCGAGCGGGCCGTGGCCGCCGGTGAAGGTGATCCGCAGCCGGCCCAGCGGCACGGGGTTGGCCTCCAGAACGGCGGCGCAGGCGCGGCGCACCTCGTCGGCGTCGGGCTCGGGCAGCCCGAGGCCGTGCGCGGAGCGGGCCAGCCGGTCGAGGTGCCGGGTCAGCGCGAACGGCCGCCCGTGGACCGCCTTCACGGTCTCGAAGATGCCGTCGCCCACGGTCAGCCCGTGGTCGAAGACGGAGACGCGGGCGGTCTCGATGTCCTGCAGCCCGCCGTCGAGCCAGACCTTCACTGCGTTTCACCTCGCGAGAGAGTGCCGGACGCTTCGTCCGACATGTCCTTTCGGCCGGGGGTCCATCCCGCGGCGGAGCCGCCGGTGGACAGGGCGTCCCCCGGGAGGGCACCGGACGTGCGGTTCCCGTCGGCTGCCTCGTACGCACCCGACGCTACCGCGAGCAGCCGCGCCGCCTTCAGCTCGGTCTCCCGCCACTCCCCCTCGGGGTCGGAGCCCCAGGTGATGCCGGCTCCCGTACCGAAGCGCAGGACGCCCTCCGCCCGGTCGATCCAGAAGGTACGGATGCCGACGGCCAGCTCGCCGGTTCCGCGGTCGGCGTCGACCCAGCCGATGCCGCCGCAGTACGGGCCGCGGGGAGCCGTCTCCAGCTCCGCGATGATCCGCAGGGCGCTGGACTTCGGGGCGCCGGTGACGGACCCGGGCGGGAAGGCCGCGTCGAGGAGCTCCGGCCAGCCCGCGTCGGCGCGGAGTTCGCCGCGGACCGTGGAGACGAGGTGGACCAGTCCCGGGTGCTTCTCGACCACGCACAGGTCGGGCACGCTGACGCTGCCGGTGGCGCAGACCCGTCCGATGTCGTTGCGGACGAGGTCCACGATCATCACGTTCTCGGCGTAGTCCTTGTCCAGCAGGTCCGCCTCGGTCCGGCCGGTGCCCTTGATCGGGCCGGACTCGACGACGCGGCCGTCGACCCGCAGGAAGAGTTCGGGAGAGGCGGTGGCCGTCTCGACGCCGTGCCCGGGCAGGCGAATCGTTCCGGCGTACGGTGCCGGGTTGCCGCGGGCCAGCAGTGCGGTGAGGGCGTCCACGTCGGCGTCGGGCGCCACGGGTGCGGTCAGCACCCGGCAGAGGTTCGCCTGGTAGACCTCGCCGGCCGCGATGTGCTCGCGGATACGGCGTACGCCCGCGGTGTACGCGGCGCGGTCGAGGGACGACTTCCAGTCATCGACGGCGGGCCCCCGCCACCTCCCGGGCACCGGGGCGGGCACCGGCTCCCGCCGTACGTCCTGGAAGCGTGCGCACGTCAGACGGCCCTCGAAGTCGGCGGCAACGGCCCAGAAGCCGGTGGAGTCCAGGGCCGCGGGATCGCTGGTGACATCGATGAGGCCGGTGGCGACGAGGCCGCCGAAACGGGCGAGAGGAGGGAGGTCGAGCACGCAGTCGAGTCTAGGGCGGGTGACCTGCAGGTGCCCTGACCATGTCGTTCGGTGGACGCACCGCAGCACGCTGCACAAACGCGTTTTTGTACTGGCCCCGGAATCCGCTAGAGTTCAACACGTCGCCGCGACGCGCAAGCGGAACGGAACCGACAAGCGGACGTAGCTCAGTTGGTAGAGCGCAACCTTGCCAAGGTTGAGGTCGCCAGTTCGAACCTGGTCGTCCGCTCGCAGGAAGTGGGGGATCTTCCCGAACCCCTACGCTCCTGGTGGAGTGGCCGAGAGGCGAGGCAACGGCCTGCAAAGCCGTCTACACGGGTTCAAATCCCGTCTCCACCTCCAAGGACGATTAGCTCAGCGGGAGAGCGCTTCCCTGACACGGAAGAGGTCACTGGTTCAATCCCAGTATCGTCCACTGGATCTTCCAGCCAGTACGGCAGATCCGAGCCCGCGCGATTAGCTCAGCGGGAGAGCGCTTCCCTGACACGGAAGAGGTCACTGGTTCAATCCCAGTATCGCGCACGCAGTACAGCAGTGAGCGTGGCTCAGGCCGCGTGACCTGCGCGATTAGCTCAGCGGGAGAGCGCTTCCCTGACACGGAAGAGGTCACTGGTTCAATCCCAGTATCGCGCACCCACCGAAGCCCCCGACCGTCTCGTACGGTCGGGGGCTTCGTCGTGCGTCGGCCCGAAGACACGGAGAAGGGCTCCCCCCTTTGTTCGGGAGGAGCCCTCGGCTCAGGACGAGAAGAGCATGTGGCCGAAGCTCTTGTGGCGCTGGTGGCCGCCGTGTCCGCCGTAGTGGCCGCCGCCGTGTCCGCCGTGCTGCGGGGCGCCCCAGGCGGGCGCGGGAGCGGAGGGGTAGGCCTGCGGGGCCTGGGGCGGCGGCGCGGGCTGCGACCACTGGGACTCCACCCGGGTCAGCGCCTCCAGCTCGCCGTAGTCGAGAAAGATTCCGCGGCAGCCGCTGCACTGCTCGATCTGGACGCCATTGCGGTTGTACGTGTGCATCGGCGCATGGCACTTCGGACACTGCATGCTCGGCTCAACTCCTCGCCGGTCGGTACTGCTTCCGCCAGGACAGACTCCACCTGGCCTCGGTCGGTTGCACCCTACGTCGCATTGCCCCGGGCCAACTCCGCCGGGAGGGCAGCCATTCGGTCGCAGGCGTCCACCACGGCCTGCTCCACCTCGTCCAACGGGCGGCCGGCCGCGACGGACTTGGCGATCGCCAGGGCTGCGGTCTGCACCGTGAGCGCGCGGGCGGCGACATCGAGGGCGGGCCACGGGTCCCCGTCGGCGGGCACGGCGGGGCCGCCCTGCCGCCGGTAGGCGGTCAGGAAGCGGGTCCAGTCGTCGGGCGGGAGCAGGCCGCAGGCGTACCAGGCCGCGGGGCGGGCCAGGTCCCAGGCGGGGACGCCCACGCCCAGGTCGTCCACGTCGATGAGCAGCCAGGCCCCGGCCGGCTCGGGCCGGCGTACGAGCTGGCCGAGGTGGAGGTCGCCGTGGCACAGGGCCGCGGACGCGTCGGGCATCGGAGCCTCGGCGCGGGCCCAGGCGGGCAGGCCGGCCCAGGCGCGCAGCACCGGGTCGGCACCGGAGTGCGGCCCCGCCGCCCGCAGCCGGGCGATCGCCCGGGCCGCCTTGAGGGGGCCCCGCATCGGCGGCAGCCCCCGCGGCACGGGCGCCCGGTGCAGACGGGCCAGCAGACCGCCCGCGGCCTCCCAGGGCGCCGCCTCGGGATGTTCGGGGTCGACGGGAACGCCGTACGGCCAGAAGGTCACCAGCCGTCCGTGCAGTTCGACGGGCTCGGGGCGCAGCGGGGGCAGGAGGACTCCGGACAGCTCCGGGTGCGCGGCGACGGCCAGCCGCTGGGAGAGTTCCCCGGCGTCCGTGCCGGGACCGTGGGCCTTGGCGACGGTCCCGGCATGCCGTACGACAGTGCCGTCCGGCCTGTCGGCAAGAACCCCGTCGGCGTGCGCGCAGGCAGTGGCCGCCGGATGGGCTGCCACGCGCACCTTGGCGGCCAGCGCAGGCAACAGCACATCTGCGGTCATGGCTCCCCCTCGTCATGTTCTCAGCGAGCCTACGCACCCCGCCCCACACCAAAAATCCCCCCACGCACCCCAACCATCAATTGAGCAACCCCAACGGCGAGCAATTTGGTCCGCGAAAGCGGCGCCGGTTTAGGCGCAAGGGGGCGTGCAAAAAACGGCAATGCCCGCGCAGCTCCCCAGCTGCGCGGGCATTTTTTGCCGTCCGCCGCACCCCCGTCCCCACGGGGTTTCATGGCCGGATGTCCCCGCCCGGACCGCTCTTCCGGGCCTGGGGCGCCGCTCAGCGCCCCAGCATCACGCCCACGGACGACGCTTGTGTGACCACTGCGTCCCAGCCGCCGAAGACGACTACGAGCAGGGCCGCCAGGGGGAGGACCATCGCGGTCGCCACCAGTGGGTGACGGGGGCCCTGGCTCGCGCGGCGGGTGCCGAACGCGACGGTGTACGCCTTGCGTCCCTGCGTGCGGATCGCTGTCCGCGGTGCCGTGTGAGCCATGGTCCCTCTCCTGGCGAGCGGCTCCGGGGAGCCGCTCAGCTTCTGTTGTGGTTGGCAGCGGCGGGTGTCTGACCTCGGGGGACGAGTGCTGCACCCGCCGCTTGACCTCAAATGTAGGGGCGCGGCGAACCTGGGTCGTCATGCCCTCGTACCGCTTGCCTGGCCTCCCGGAGGATGAGCTATGACCTGCGATGTACTCCCCTGGGTGGAGATGGAGACCTAGGTCTCAGGGTCTTCCCGGAAGGGGCGTCCGGTGTGCCCCGACTGTTCCGAGCTGTCCTCCCTGGGGATCGGTTGCTCGACCAGCGCCAGCACTCGGGTCGCCATGAAGCGGGCGGTGCGCACCACTGATCCGCTTCGGGTGACTTCGCTCACTTCCACCACACCTCGGCGGACCGCCGTCTCCACCCGGCGGCCCGCCCTGCTCGCCACCACCTCGTAGGTACGTGTCGTGTCACCGGCGTCCACGACTATCTCCACACGGTCACCCTTCACGGGTTCAATCCCCCTTCTGCGACGGGTGGTTGGGAGCACAGGCAGCGCAAAACCGTCCTGTTCACAGGCTCCCTGACCACCTTTCAAGTTTCCCACCCGGCACTGACAATCGATCGGGACGAGAGGGCGCGGCCTATGCACGCCGCCAGCCGCGGAAACGTAAGCTGTGGCTCGTCAAACGGACCGGGCAGCGGGGATGGACATGGCGATGATGCGCCTGAGGCGCGAGGACCCGCGTGTCGTCGGCTCGTTCAGGCTTCACAGGCGACTCGGCGCGGGTGGGATGGGCGTGGTCTACCTGGGCTCCGACCGTCGTGGCCAGCGGGTCGCCCTGAAGGTGATCAGGCCGGATCTGGCGGAGGATCAGGAGTTCCGGTCGCGGTTCGCGCGCGAGGTCTCGGCGGCCCGGCGGATCAGGGGCGGGTGCACGGCGCGGCTGGTGGCCGCGGATCTGGACGCGGACCGTCCGTGGTTCGCCACGCAGTACGTTCCCGGGCCCTCCCTGCACGACAAGGTCGCCGAGGAGGGACCCCTGTCGGCAGCCGATGTCGCCGCCGTGGGGGCCGCCCTCTCCGAGGGCCTCGTCGCCGTGCACGAGGCCGGTGTCGTGCACCGTGACCTGAAGCCGTCCAACATCCTGCTGTCCCCGAAGGGGCCGCGGATCATCGACTTCGGCATCGCCTGGGCGACCGGGGCGTCCACGCTCACGCACGTGGGTACGGCCGTCGGGTCGCCGGGGTTCCTCGCACCCGAGCAGGTCCGCGGGGCCACCGTCACCCCGGCCACGGACGTCTTCTCGCTCGGTGCCACGCTCGCGTACGCGGCGACCGCCGACTCGCCCTTCGGGCACGGCAGTTCCGAAGTGATGCTGTACCGGGTGGTGCACGAGGAGCCGCATCTGCAGGACGTGCCCGACGCGCTCGCGCCCCTCGTCCGCGCCTGTCTCGCCAAGGACCCCGAGGAGCGACCGAGCACGCTCCAACTGTCGCTGCGGCTCAAGGAGATCGCGGCCCGCGAGGCGCAGGGCATCACGGAGGCCCGACCGCCGGCGCAGCGCAACGATCCGGACCGGCCCTCGGGACGGCTGGCCGAGCAGTACGCGGAGCAGCGCACCCAGCGGCGTCCGCAGGGCACTCCCCCGCCGCGGACCGGCAGTACGGGCACCGGCCCGCGGTCCGGCGCGCGTCCGGCGCCCGCGCGGAACACCACGCGGTCGGGCAACCGGCCGGCGCCGCGCAGTGGCACGGGGCGTTCGGCGCCGCGGACGACCGGGACCGGGCGGCGGCCCGCGAACCCGCGGCTGCTGCGCCAGCGCCTCTTCGTGTTCGTGGTCGTGACGCTGCTGGTGGCCCTCGGCATCGCGGCGGCTCAGGGATGCCAGGGCCCGGCGCGCGGACTGGGCGGCGACGACGTACGCAAGGACGTGCGACAGACGCAGCCGGACACCCGGCAGGGACAGGGCCAGCAGAAGGGTTAGGCCTGTGGGCGGCCCGTCGCCACCGCGTAGAACGCGACCGCGGCGGCCGCGCCCACGTTGAGCGAGTCGACTCCGTGGGCCATCGGGATGCGGACCCATTCGTCCGCGGCCATCAGGGCGCGGGTGGACAGGCCGTCGCCTTCCGCGCCGAGCATCAGGGCCACCCGGTCCATGCGGTGCGGGGCCGCCTCGTCGAGGGACTTCGCCTTCTCGTCGGGGGTGAGGGCGAGGAGGCAGAAGCCGGCGTCGCGGACCGCTTCCAGGCTTCTCGGCCAGGAGTCGAGACGGGCGTACGGGACCGAGAAGACGGCGCCCATGGACACCTTCACGGAGCGGCGGTACAGCGGGTCCGCGCAGTCGGGCGACAGCAGGACCGCGTCCATGCCGAGGGCGGCCGCCGAGCGGAAAATCGCACCGATGTTGGTGTGGTCGTTGACCGACTCCATGACGACGACGCGGCGGGCGGTCGCCAGGAGTTCGTCCGCGGTCGGCAGCGGCTTGCGCTGCATCGAGGCGAGCGCGCCGCGGTGCACGTGGTAGCCGGTCACGCGTTCGGCGAGCTCCGGGCTGACGGCGTACACCGGCGCCGGGAGTTCGTCGATGACGTCGCGCATGACATCGACCCACTTGGCGGACAGCAGCATCGAGCGCATCTCGTACCCGGCGTCCTTGGCCCGTCTGATGACCTTCTCGCCCTCGGCGATGAACAGTCCCTCGGCGGGTTCGCGCTTGCGGCGCAGCTCCACGTCGGTCAGGCCCGTGTAGTCGCTCAGGCGCGGGTCGTCGGGGTCCTCAACGGTGATGAGATCGGCCACAGGGTGATACTGCCTTGTCCTGGGTGTGGTGCCAACGGCTGGGAACGGGTCGGGTTACCCGGGGTTACGCGGAAGCCGCCGGCCCTACGGTCACGACCGGACCGATGACGATGACGGCCGGGGGCCGCACGTCCTCGGCGCGTACGGTTTCGGCGACCGTCGCGAGGGTGGCGTCGACCCGGCGCTGCGCGGCGGTCGTGCCCTCCTGCACCAGGGCGACGGGGGTGTCGGGCGACTTGCCGTGCGCCACCAGCGTCTCGGCGATCCTGCCGATCTTGTCGACGCCCATGAGGATCACCAGCGTGCCGGTGAGCTTCGCCAGCGACGGCCAGTCGACCAGCGAGCGTTCGTCGTCGGGCGCAACATGGCCGCTGACCACCGTGAACTCGTGGGCGACCCCGCGGTGCGTGACCGGGATGCCGGCCGCGCCCGGCACCGAGATCGAGCTGGAGATGCCGGGGACCACCGTGCAGGGGATGCCCGCCTCGGCGAGCGCGTGGATCTCCTCCATGCCGCGGCCGAAGACGAAGGGGTCACCGCCCTTGAGGCGGACCACCGACTTGCCCTGTTTGGCGTGCTCGATCAGCGCGTTGTTGATGGCCTCCTGGGCCATGAACCGGCCGTACGGGATCTTCGCCGCGTCGATCACCTCGACATGCGGCGGGAGTTCGGCGAGCAGGTCGCGCGGGCCGAGCCGGTCGGCGATGACCACGTCGGCCTCGGCGAGGAGGCGGCGACCGCGGACCGTGATCAGGTCCGGGTCACCGGGGCCGCCGCCGACCAGGGCCACGCCTGAGGTGCGGGTGCGGTGGTGCGGGGCGACCAGGGTGCCGTCGCGCAGGCCCTCGACGACGGCGTCACGGATCGCGGCGGTGTGGCGCGGGTCGCGTCCCCGGGCGTCCGTGGTGAGGACGGCGACGGTCACGCCCTCGCTGTGGCCGGTCGCGGGGGTCCAGGCGGTGGCCGCGTCGGCGTCGTCGGAGCGCACGCACCACACGCGGTGGCGCTCCGCCTCGGCGGAGGCCGCGGTGTTGGCCGCGGTGTCAGCAGTGGCGATGAGCGCGTACCAGGCCTCGGCGAGGTCACCGTCCTCGTACGGGCGCCTGATCCAGGTGATCTCGCCCGCGTCCGCCATGGCCTCGACCGAGGGAGTGGCCTGCGGGGAGACGAGGTGGACGTCCGCCCCGGCCGCGATGAGCGCCGGGAGGCGGCGTTGGGCGACCTGGCCGCCGCCGAGGACGACCACTCGGCGGCCGGTGAGGCGGAGGCCTACGGGGTAGGCGGGGTGTTCAGCCATGGAGGTGCGGCTCCTCGTACAGGCGTGCGGTGGGCGCTACGGCTCTGGAGCTGCCCTGACGTGCGGATTTTAGACGTGGATCCAGCGTACGGCGGGGGTGGGGGGCGCGCAGCAACGCCCACCCGGCCCACCCCGCGTCGCAGGGCTACTTCTCGGTGACGCCCGCCGAGTCGAACGTGGCCACCTCGTGCATCGCCCGTGCGGCGCTCTGCACGACCGGGAGGGCCAGCAGGGCGCCCGTGCCCTCGCCGAGGCGGAGGTCGAGGTCGACCAGCGGACGCAGGCCCAGCTTGTTCAGCGCCGCCACGTGGCCGGGCTCGGCGCTGCGGTGGCCCGCGATGCACGCGGCGAGGACCTCGGGGGCGATCGCGCGGGCCACGAGCGCCGCGGCGCCGGCACTCACGCCGTCCAGGATCACCGGCGTACGCAGGGACGCGCCGCCGAGCAGCAGGCCGACCATCGCAGCGTGCTCCAGGCCGCCGATGGCCGAGAGGACGCCGATGGGGTCGGCCGGGTCGGGCTGGTGGACCTCGATGGCGCGGCGCACTACCTCGGTCTTGCGGGCCAGCGTCTCGTCGTTGATGCCGGTGCCGCGGCCCGTCACCTCGGACGGGTCGGTGTCCGTGAAGACGGAGATCAGGGCCGCGGACGCGGTCGTGTTGGCGATGCCCATCTCGCCCGTGAGCAGCACCTTGTTGCCGGCCGCCACCAGATCGCGGGCGGTCTCGATGCCCACCTCGATGGCCGCGACGACCTCCTCGCGGGACATCGCGGGACCGGTCGTCATGTCGGCGGTGCCGGGGCGGATCTTGCGCGGCAGCAGGCCCGGCGTTGCCGGGAGGTCGGAGGCGACGCCCACGTCGATGACGCAGACCTCGGCGCCCACCTGGTTCGCGAACGCGTTGCAGACCGCGCCGCCGCCCAGGAAGTTGGCCACCATCTGGGCGGTGACCTCCTGCGGCCAGGGGGTGACGCCCTGGGCGTGCACTCCGTGGTCTCCGGCGAAGATCGCGACGGCGGCGGGCTCCGGGATCGGCGGCGGGCACTGCCGGGACAGGCCGGACAACTGCGCGGAGATGATCTCCAGCATGCCGAGTGCGCCCGCGGGCTTGGTCATCCGCTTCTGGCGCTCCCAGGCCTCACCGAGCGCCTTGGCGTCCAGCGGGCGGATGTTGGCGACCGTCTCGGCGAGCAGGTCGTGCGGCTCCTCGCCGGGCAGCGCGCGACGGCCGTAGGTCTCCTCGTGGACGACCCAGGACAGCGGGCGGCGCTTGGACCAGCCCGCCTGCATCAGCTCGGGCTCCTCGGGGAACTCGTCCACGTAGCCGACGCAGAGGTAGGCGACGACCTCCAGGTGCTCGGGCAGGCCGAGGGCGCGGACCATCTCGCGCTCGTCGAAGAAGCTGACCCAGCCGACGCCGAGGCCCTCGGCGCGGGCCGCCAGCCACAGGTTCTCCACGGCGAGCGCGGAGGAGTACGGGGCCATCTGCGGCTGCGTGTGGCGGCCCAGCGTGTGGCGGCCGCCGCGCGTCGGGTCGGCGGTGACGACGATGTTCACCGGGGTGTCGAGGATGGCCTCGATCTTCAGTTCCTTGAACTGCTTGGCGCGGCCCTTGGGCAGCGACAGCGCGTAGGCCTCGCGCTGGCGCTGGGCGAGTTCGTGCATCGAGCGGCGTGTGTCGGCCGAGCGGATGACGACGAAGTCCCAGGGCTGCGAGTGGCCGACGGACGGTGCCGTGTGGGCGGCCTCCAGGACGCGCAGCAGCACGTCGTGCGGGATCGGGTCGCTGCGGAAGCCGTTGCGGATGTCGCGGCGCTCGCGCATGACGCGCAGCACGGCCTCGCGCTCGGCGTCGTCGTAGCCGGGCGCCGCGGGGCCGGTGGACTCTCGTACGTCTTCCACTACGGCCGTGCTCTCTTCCTGATCGGCGCCCTGGGTGTCCAGGTCGTCCGCCTGCTGTGTGACTACGACTGCGGGTTCCGGCTCCGCGACGGGCGGTTCCGGCACGACTTGTTCGAAGTCGTCATGGGTTGCCGCTTGGGCCTCGACCTCGGACTCGCGGGGTGCGGGCACGGGGGCGACGGGCTGGACTTCGGCGAAGGGCTGCTCGTCGGCGGGGAGCTGGGGACTCTCCTGCGGGGCGGGCGCTTCGGGCTCGGCGTCACGTTCCGCCGCGGGTTCGGGTGCTGGTGCGGGTGCGGCGGTCTCGGCCTGGGCTTCGGTCTCGGGCTCGGCCGGGGGCTCCGGCTCGGCCAGGGGCTCCGGCTCGGCCGGGAGCTCGGGCTCCGCGTGGCCGGCGACGGCGGGCGCGGACTCGTCGACCGAGGGCTGCTCCACCGCGGGCTCCTCGGGCGCGGGCTCCTCGGCTGCGGGTTGCTGCTGCTCGGCCGGGGGCTGTTCCTGCGCGGGCTGTTCCTCGGCGGGCAGCGGCGGCACGACCATGGGGTGCGGCGGGGTCGGGGCGAGGTGCGGGGTCGTCGGCACCTGGCCCTCGACGGCCACGAACTGGCCGAGCGACTGGTCCGCCGGTACCTCCAGGGGTACGCCGGCCACGCGGGCCGCGTCACCGGGGGGCTGCTCGCCGGAGGCGTGGCCCACTGCGGCATGGGGCGCTGCGGCGTGCGCGGCGACACCGACGGGCACGCCGTGCGACGGCTGGGCGGCCGCGGCCCCGGCGGGGTTCGCGAACTGCTGGGCGAACTGCTGGGCCGCCGCCGCGTCGAGCCCGGGCACCGCCTGTCCGTAGGACGAGTCGGCGGCGAACGCGGCCTGGGCCTGCGCCTGCGCGGCGTCGAACTCCTCGTCCACGTCGTGCTCGGCCTCGGCGGGGACCGGCTGCGGAACCTGGGCGGCCTCGACGGGGGCCACCGTGTCCGCGAACTGGACAGCGGCGTCCGGGATATGGACCGCGGGTTCGGCAGGTTGAGCCTGGACCGGGGCAGCCGCGTGGGCGAACTGCGCCGCAGCCACGGGCGCCGTCTGCGGGTCCGGCGCGAGCTGCACGTGCCGGGAGTTCTGGATGTGCTCGCCGGGCGCGAGGTGCTCGGCGTCCGCCGGGACCGCTACCGGAGCGTCGGTGTGCGCGGGCTCGTGGGCCAACGGGAACGGCACGGCGTCAGGAGCCTGCTGGGCGTGCGGGTCAAGCGACACGTGGGCGGCGTCAGGAGCCTGCGCAAGGTCCGCGGCGGCATGGGGGTCGAGAACGCCGTCCGGCTCCTCCGGCAGGTGGGCGACCTGCGGGGCCTCGGGCGCCGCGGGGAACTCCGCGGCCCGGACGGCGTCAGGCGCCTGCGGCGTCCCGGGGACCTGGACCGGCTCAGCATCCTGAACCGCCTCGGGCGCCTGCGTAATCTCGCCGACCGTGCCGGGCTCGGGGAAGGTGCCGGGCTCAGGGAACGTGCCCGCCTCGGAGCCCTGCCCCTCCTGCGGAACGACCGTTTCTGCAATCTGCCCCTCGGAGCTCACCGGCGGGGCGCCCCACGGCACGGCTCCCTGCGGCGGGATCTCGCCGAGGTGCGACACGTCGAGGTACTCGGGTCCGCTCGTCGGCGGTCCTGCGTGCCGT
This sequence comes from Streptomyces sp. SAS_270, assembly GCF_052543295.1. Taxonomy (NCBI): domain Bacteria; kingdom Bacillati; phylum Actinomycetota; class Actinomycetes; order Kitasatosporales; family Streptomycetaceae; genus Streptomyces; species Streptomyces sp. SAS_270. The sequence goes on along the minus strand of NZ_JBMNDS010000039.1, from coordinate 10,338 downwards.
ACGGGGGGCACCGGGGCGGCGAGGGGCGCACCCGCCGGGCCGCGGTCGGCGAGCGAACGCACCGGGCTCGCGGAACCGTCCGGCGTGGGCGGGCCGAGGTGCAGCGGGCGGCGCGGGGCCACCGGCTGCGGGGCCGGAGCCGGCATGCGGACACCGCCGAGGTCGACCGAACCGCTGTCGCGGCCCGACGCCTCGTGCGGACCGGGCTCATGGACGAGGGGCATCGGGGCCGGCGGCGGCACCTCGTTGCCCCAGGCGCCCTGCGCACCCGGCGCGCCCGGCAGGAGGAGCAGGTCGTCGTCGTCCGCGGTGGTCTCGGAGGGGTCGAGGTAGGTGTACGCGACCGGGGCGGGGGCGCCCGGCTGCTCCACCATGCCTGCGTTCTCCGGCAGTCCCTCGCCCGGGACCTGGCCGGTGTCGGTCATGCGTACCCCTCGCCCATCGGTTAGTGCTTCTACGACCAGCTCGCCCGGGACGGCGCACCGACCGCCCCGCAGTGAAGAACGAGCGTGCGTGCCCAGCGGCACGAAACGACCCGCCAACAAAGACGACAAAGCCATTAACTGGCATTGTCGCGGTCGTCCCGCCGTCGCGACACCTTGATCCGCAACGGCCCGCTGTGGACTGCGCCACGTTGCGCGTCCTCCGGTTCTGCCGTACCACACCCACCCCAAAAGGGGCGTGTTTTCCGGACATTGACCGACGAAATATCGGACACCCGGGAGCGGTACAACGATCGGCCAGCCTACCGCGCGCAGTACGACAACAGGATCACGGGGCGCGATCCGGCAAACGGCCTGTGAGCAGGAACGCGACGCTCCGCTCCTTCTCCGTCCAGGCCCTTGTATCGAGTTCGACGGACTGAATGAGCGCGCACTCGACCCGGTATCCGTGCTCGGTCAGGTTCCTGCCGATGAGCTCGGCGGCGTCACGGGTCGCGGCGTGGGTGACGATGCGCTGCGGGCGGCGGTCGGCGACGGCCGAGACCACCGCCGCTCCCCCGCCCCCGACGCGTACGACATCGGGTTCGGGAAGGTTCTCCAGGATGTGCGGTGCGGTGCCCTGCACGATCTGCATCTGGACGCCGAAGCGGCGGGCGGAGTCCTCGGTGCGGGCGCACGCCCCCGGCTGCCGGTCGACCGCGATGACGGCGGCGCCGGTGCGCGCCGCCTCGGTGGCGAAGGCGCCGCTGCCGGAGCCGATGTCCCACACGAGGTCGCCGGCGCGCGGTCCCAGGCGGGCGAGTTGGGCGGCGCGCAGCAGGTCCGTCTCGCCCTCGCCGAGCGCGCCGCCGTACGCCTCGGCGGGCAGCGCCCAGCCGCGTGGTCCGGTGCCCGGGTCGCGTCCGGCGATCCACCCGCCGCCCTCGGCCGCGGCGACGAAGCCGCCGATGACGATGACGACGTTGGGGTCGCGCCAGGTGTGGTCGGCGGCCTTGTCCGAGGTGACGACGGTGACCTGCTCGCGCGCGGTGCCCAGTTCCTCGCAGATGACGAAGGTGCGGTGGACCCCTTCGAGGAGCAGGCCGAGTTCGGCGGGGCCGGCGCCTGGTGAGGTGAGAACGGCGACTTTGGTGTGGGCGCGGCACACATTCACCGCGCGTCGCAGGGTTCGGCGGTGTGCGACAACCACCTGTGCGTCGTCCCAGGGCATCCCGGCGCGGGCGAAGGCCGCGGCCACCGAGGAGACGGCGGGCACCACTTCGACCTCCAGGCCGAACTCCGGTGCGCGCAGGGTGCGTACGACCCCGAAGAAGCCCGGGTCGCCGTCGGCGAGGACGACGGCGCTGCCCCGGTGGCCCGCGATGCGGCGGGCGGCGAGAGCGACACTGCCGAGCCGGATGCGCTCGGCGGACACGGGTACCTCGGCGAGCGCCAGGTGGTGGGCCGCGCCGGCCACCAGTGTGGCGGCGGCGAGAGCCGAGTGGGCCGCGGCCGTCAGCGGCGAGCCGTCCCAGCCGATCACCGTGACCCGGTCGGCCATCGTCCTCAGTCTCCAGAAAGGTCTTCGCAGGTCGTCGGGGGCAGCCCTTGGGCGGGCTCCGTGAGGGTACCTGGTGACACCGGGGACTGCTCGGTCGGGTGGGAGCGGTCCCTTGAATTCAGTTCCAGTCCGAGAACGACGTGAAACCACCGCTGTCGGCCAGTTCCTCGCCGACGCCGTCGAGGTCCTCGGGCAGCAGGCTCCACACGATGAAGTCGCTGCGCACGTCGACCCAGGTGCCGTCCTCGGTGCGTGCGTGCACTATGCAGGCGTTGCGCAGGACGCCCTCGCTGATGCAGCCGATCTTCTGGGCCACCTGCTGGGAGGCGGTGTTGTCGGCGGCCGTACGGATCTCGATGCGCTCGAACTTCTGGTCGCCGAAGAGCCATTGGGAGGTGGCGAGCGCGGCCTCGGAGGCGTAGCCCTCGCCGCGGGCCCAGGGGGCGATGATGTAGGAGAGTTCGGTGGCGCGGATGTGCCAGTTCGTCCTGGTGAGCTGGATGATCCCGACCAGGCGCTGGGTGAGGAACTCGGTGACCGCGAGGTCGAGGCCGCGGCCCGCGGTGCGCTCGGTGGGCGCGTACTCGGTGATCCAGCCGCGGGCGCCGTCCTCGGTGTAGGGCTGGGGGACGTCGGTCCAGGCGGCGACCTGCTCGTCGTTCATCATGGCGGCGAGCGAGGGGACGTCGTCCTCGTCGAGCGGACGCAGCACCAACCGCTCCGTGCTGATGGAGATGTTGGGGAAGGTGCTCGTCATGCGCCGCTCCGTAACCTTCGAAACATTCAGGGCCTGCGAACTGCCCAGCATGCAGCATGAAACCACCGAACTGCACCACGGGGTCCGCTCGTTGTGAAGGAGCGGACCCCGTGCGTGGGGGCGGCTAGAAGGACGGGATGACCGAGCCGGCGTACTTGTCCTCGATGAACTTCTTCACCTCGGGCGAGGTCAGGAGCTTCGCGAGCTTCTTGACGCGCGGGTCGGACTCGTTGCCCTTCTTCACCGCGAGGAAGTTGCCGTACGGGCTGTTCTTCGCGGACTCCAGGACGAGGGCCTCCTTGGCGGGCTTGAGGCCCGCGGAGAGGGCGAAGTTGCCGTTGACGACCGCGGCGTCGACGTCGTCCAGGGAGCGCGCGGTCTGAGCGGCCTCGACCTCCTTGAACTCGAGGTTCTTCGGGTTCTTGGCGATGTCCTGCGGGGTCGCCTCGCTGCCGGCGCCGTCCTTGAGGGTGATGAGCCCGTTGGCGGCGAGCAGCTTCAGGGCACGCGCCTCGTTGACGGCGTCGTTCGGGATCGCGACGGTCGCGCCGCTCTTCAGGGTGTCGGCGCTCTTCACCTTGTGGGAGTAGAGGCCGAGCGGCTCCAGGTGCACCGTGACGACGGGCACGATGTGGGTGCCGCGCTTCTTGTTGAAGTCGTCCAGGTAGGGCTGGTTCTGGAAGTAGTTGGCGCCCACCGAGCCGTCCTCGGTCGCCGTGTTCGGCACGATGTAGTCCTGGAACTCCTTGACCTCCAGGTCGAGGCCCGCCTTCTTCGCCAGGTTCTTCTTGACGAAGTCGAGGATCTCGGCGTGCGGGGTCGGGCTCGCGGCGACGACCAGCGGTCCGCTGTAGTCGGAGGAGGAAGCGGAGTCGGTGCCCGAGCCGCAGGCGGTGAGCCCGAAGGTGAGGGCTCCGGCGGCGAGGACGGCGGTGGTGATCTTGGCGGTGTTACGCACGAAAAGTGCCTTTCCTGAGGGGTGGTGCTGCCCCGTCGTGGGTGGTGACGGGGAAATCCGTGGGTGGTGAGTCAGTGGGTCAGACGGTCTTGCCGGTCGCCGTGGACGCCTTCAGCAGGCGGAGCCTCGGCGCCGCGCCGGACCGGCCGCCGCGCCGGTGCAGTCCGCGTGCGGCGTAGTCGCCGGCGAACTGGATGACGGCGATCACGACCGCGAGGACGGCGACCGTGATCCACATCAGGCTGGTCTCGAAGCGCTGGTAGCCGTACCGGATGGCGATGTCGCCCAGGCCGCCGGCGCCGACGGTGCCGGCCATCGCGGAGTAGCCGATGAGGGCGACGATCGTGGTGGTGGCGGAGGAGATCAGCGAGGGCAGCGACTCGGGTACGAGGACCTTGCGGACGACGGTCCATGTGTTGCCGCCCATCGACTGCACGGCCTCGACGAGTCCGCCGTCCACTTCGCGGACAGCCGTCTCGACCAGGCGCGCGAAGAACGGGATCGCCCCGATCGCGAGGGGCACGATCGCGGCCTCACGGCCGATGGTCGTCCCGGTGATGGTGCGGGTGAAGCTCATCAGCGCGACCATCAGGATGATGAACGGCATCGAGCGGGCGACGTTCACGACCTGTCCGATGACCTTGTTGGCCACGACGTTCTGGAGGAGGCCGCCTCGGTCGGTCAGGACGAGCAGGATGCCGAGCGGCAGACCGCCCACGATCGCGATGAGGGTGGACCAGCCCACCATGTAGAGCGTGTCCCAACACGCCTGGGACAGCAGCGGCTGCATCTCGGACCAGGTCACTTGGCACCTTCCTTGAGCAGCACGGGCTCCTGGCCGAGGACGTCGATTCCCAGTCCCTGCTCGCGCAGGAAGCCGATGGGCACCACGTTGTCCTCGTAGCGGCCGGGCAGTTCGATGCGCATCCGGCCGACCTGCAGGCCGCCGACCGTGTCGATCGCGGCGCCGAGGATCGAGATGTCGATGTTGTACGTCCGCGACAGCTGGGAGATGACGGGCTGGGTGGCCGCCTCGCCCTGGAAGGTGACGTCGACAACGGTGCGGTCCTCGCCGGTGGCGTCGCCGCCCACCGGGAAGAGGGCCGCGGCCAGTTCCGAGCCGGGAGAGGCGAGGAGTTCGCTCACGGTGCCGGACTCGACGATCCGGCCGTTCTCCATCAGCGCGGCCGAGTCGCAGATCGTCTTGACGACGTCCATCTCATGGGTGATGAGCAGGACGGTCAGGCCGAGCTGCCGATTCAGGTCGCGCAGCAGCTGGAGGATGGAGCGGGTGGTCTCGGGGTCGAGGGCGCTGGTGGCCTCGTCGGACAGGAGCACCTTCGGGTCGCCGGCGAGAGCGCGGGCGATGCCGACGCGCTGCTTCTGGCCGCCGGAGAGCTGGGCCGGGAAGGACCTGGACTTGTCGGAGAGGCCGACCAGGTCGAGGAGTTCGAGGGCCTTGCGGCTGCGCTCCTTGCCGGAGACGCCTTGGATTTCGAGGGGCAGCTCGACGTTGTCCTGGACGGTGCGCGAGGACAGCAGGTTGAAGTGCTGGAAGACCATCCCGATACGGCTGCGCGCCCTGCGCAGTTCCCGGCCGGCGCGCGGTCCGCGGCCGACGAGGGCGGTGAGGTCCTGTCCGGCGACGCTCACGGTCCCGGCGGTGGGGCGTTCCAGGAGGTTGACGCAGCGGATGAGCGAGGACTTGCCGGCGCCGGACTGGCCGATGACGCCGTAGACCTCGCCTTCGCGGACGTGCAGATCGACGCCGTCGAGGGCGGTCACCTCACGGCCGCGCGAGCGGTAGACCTTGGTGAGGCCCGTTGTCGTGATCACTGGGGTTTCCGTCACTGTCGTGTGCGGGGCGTGGGTGTGCCCGGGCACGGGTGCATGCGGTCGGGAACGCGGCACGGTTCTCGCGGTGGCGATGGAACCGGGGGAGAACGTGTGCGCGGGGCAGCCCGAGTCACGTACTTCGTACGGACATGGGGCGGCGGTCTCGCTTCGGGGCGCGAGGCCAGGCGGTGGTGCGGGGGCCCTCTAGAAGGCGCACATTCGACACATACAACGAGCACCGGGCGTCATGGTCGCCTCGGTCGCAAGGATGCGGTTGCTCGTCGTGGTCATGAAACGAGTAAAGCAGAAGTACGGCCGCGGGCCGTCATCGCTGTCCGCATTGCGGACAGCGATGGACACGGTCCGGCCCCGACGGGAAACCACCGCTCCCCCGCCGGTGACCAGCGCCGACGGGGCACGACGGCGCTCTCCACAGGAGTCGTGTGCGGCGCGGCCGCCTCAGGTGTTGTGGTCAAGACCACGACGGTCGCGCCGCGGGAGGCGCGGGGCGAGCGGGGGCCGGCGGGGGCAGCCCGGGGGCGAGGACAGCGGGCCATTTGGACCGTAATAGGGTCACGGCATGCTTGATGCCCTGACGGTCGCGACGGCCGTCGCCGCGCTCGCGCTCGCCGCCTGGTGCGGCTGGGCCGCCTACCGTGATCAGCCGACCAAGGACTGGCACTTCATCGGCATGGCCGTGGTGTCGGCGCTCGCCCTGGTGCAGCTGGTCATCGGTGTCGTCCAGCTGGGTCGCGGCGAGAAGCCGGAACAGGGCACGACGATCTTCGTGGCGTATCTGCTCGGCGCGCTCGCGTGCATCCCGGCGGCCGGCTTCATGTCGCTGGCGGAGCGCACGCGCTGGGGTTCGATCACCGTGGCGGCCGGCGGCGTCGTCCTCGCCGTCCTGGAGGTGCGGCTCTATGACATCTGGGGAGGCTGAGATGACGGCCCCGGAGGGGAAGCCGCGCAGGGTCCGGCTGATCAGCGGACCGGGCATGCTGCTGGTCTGGTTGTACGGCGTGATGGTCGTCGGCGCGGTGTCGCGCTCGGCGGTGCAGATCTCGACGGAGTTCGACAAGGCCCCGCTGGCCTACTCGCTCTCCGCGATCGCGGGTCTCGTGTACGGCTTCATCACGTACTCGCTCGTGCGCGGCGGCGAGCGGGCCCGCAGGGCGGCGCTGGTGTGCTGCGCCGCCGAGCTCGCGGGTGTGCTGACGGTGGGGACGTGGACACTGGTGGAGCCGTCCGCGTTCCCCGACGCCACGGTGTGGTCGGACTACGGGATGGGCTATCTGTTCATCCCGGTACTGCTGCCGCTGTCGGCGATGTACTGGCTGCGCAAGGCGCGTACGACCGCCGACAGCTGAGCCTCAGGGGCGTGAGGTGCGGGGCTGCTACGCGCTGGCCGCGTACGCGCTGGTGTCCGCGCCCTTGGCGAGGGTCACCAGGGTGAGGCGCTCGTCGACGCGCTCCGCGGAGACCTGCGTGTAGCCGTGCTTGCGGTACAGGCGCAGGTTGTGGTCGCTGCGGTGTCCCGTGAAGAGCTGGAAGGACTTGGCCGTTCCCTCCGCGCCGAGCTTCGCCTCGATCGCGGTGAGCAGGCGTCCGCCCAGCCCGTGGCGTTGCATGCGCGGGTGGACGATGAGCTTGTTGATGCGCGCCGTGCCCTCGACATCGACCGCTCCGCGTACGGAGGCCACCACCTCGTCCCCGAGCCGGGCCACCAGGACAGTGCCCTGGGCCAGCTCGGCCTTGAGGGAGTCGAGGGGCTGGGTGAGTGGCTCGATGCCGTAGTCGCCGTACAGCTCGGCCTCGCTCTGGTAGCAGAGGTACTGCAGCTTGAGGATCTGCTCGGCGTCCTGCTCCGTCGCTGCCGAGATGGTCACGCTCATGCCCATGTGTGCATGCCTCCCGCTCACCTGTTCCACCGGTTGTCCCTCACTCCTATCCCCGCGGTTCGCGAGCCGCAACCTCCGGCGCGAGCAATCGGCGCAGACATCCCAGGCATCTGGAACGTTCCGGACCCAGACTGCCCTGTGAGATACCCAACTCCCCTGCGATTTCGCGATAAGTGAGGTCCTTGGGGGACAACAGCGCCGCCATCAGCCGGGGGCAGCGGCCCGGCAGACGTCGTACGGCGTCGTGCAGCGCCCGGTCGCGGGCGGCGGCGAGGGCCTGCTGCTCCGGGCCGGTGCCGTGGTCGTCGGCGGGCTCGGCGGCGTACGGCCGTTCGAGGCGGGCCGTGCGGCGGCTGCGGCGCCCTTCCGAGCGGACGGCCCGGCGCAGCCACCCGTGCGGGTCAACGGGTGGGCCGTCCGTGTCGAGGCGCTCCAGGAGGCGCAGCCAGACGGCCTGTTCCAGGTCGCTCTGCTCGGTGCCGGACGCGTGGGCCTCGGCGGAGGCCTCGGCGGCGAGCAGTGGGCGCAGCGCGGTGAGCATCTCGTGTGTCATATGCCCCATCACGCGGCCGCCCGGGCGGGAGGTTGCCGGGGCGGCCGGTTGTCACCCCAAACGGGGTGGCGGGGTCATCCGTTGACGAAGTCCTCGCGGGCGAGCAGCGCGGTGTCCGCATTGTCGGAGAAGACGCCGTCGATGCCGGTGGCGAAGTACGTCCGGAACGCGCCGAAGGCGTCGCCGTAGGCGTTCGGGTCGGTGCCCGTGCGGAAGTTCGCGGGCAGGAAGGTGTTCTCGTTGCGCATCGTGTAGGGGTGCAGGATCAGGCCCGCCTTGTGCGCGTCGGCAACGAGCGTGGTCGGCGTGGTGAGGGCCCCGTTCGCGTCCTTGGGGATGACGAGGTCGAGGGTCGGACCGATGCCCTGCGCGTACGAGGCGATCCACTGCAGGCCCGCGGGCGTGACGAGGTCGGCGACCGTGCGCGGGTCACCGGCCGTCACGAAGTCCCAGGGACGGGTGTTCGCGGCGGACAGCAGCACGACGAGCGGGTTGCCGACGAGCTTGTCCAGCCGCTGGATGCTGCTCGGCTCGAAGGACTGGATGATGACCGGCGAGTTCTTCCGGTCCTTGCCGTGCTTGTGGAGGATCTTGGCGAGCCGCTCCTCCAGGCCGAGGCCGAGTTTGCGGAAGTACGTGGGGTGTTTGGTCTCGGGGTAGATCCAGACCTGCTTGCCGCGCTTGCGGGTCTGCTCGTCCTGCCACTGGAGCACCTCTTCGAAGGTGGGGATCTCCCAGCGGCCGTTGTAGAGGGTGTTGCGCTGGCGGTTGGCGGGGATGCGCTCGATCGCGCGCAGCGTCTTCAGCTCGGCGAGCGTGAAGTCCTCGGTGAACCAGCCGGTGGTGGCGACCCCGTCCAGCGTCTTGGTGGTCTTGCGGCCGGCGAACTCGGGGTGCGCGGCGACGTCGGTGGTCCCGCCGATCTCCGGCTCGTGACGGCATACGAGGTGGCCGTCCTTGGTGGGCACCAGGTCACCCGCCTCGACGACGTCGGCGCCCAGGTCGAGGGCCAGCTCGTACGACCCGAACGTGTGCTCGGGACGGTAGCCGCTGGCGCCGCGATGGCCGATGACGGTCGGCTTCGGCAGGCTCCGGTAGCCGCCGCCGGTGCGCTGCCCGTCGGCGCTCGCCACGCCCGGCAGTCCGAGGACCGCTCCGCCCGCACCGAGCACCGCGGCCCCGAGCAGCTTCCTTCGCGCCGTGCCCCGCCCCTGCTCGTTGGACCCCTGCGTCGCCATGAGCGCTCCTTCTCCGTACCGCCCTGCACCTGTCAAAGCGGGACGATCGTAGGTGCCCGCGGGTGACGGTGGGGAGACCCTCGGCGGAACACGCGGGTGACGCTGGATGTCGTACGGAATACGGGTGTTGAGGCTGTGCGGGCGCGCGGATCACCCACCTCACGACCCCCGCTGTTCACGCGTCGGCCGGTATCCCGCGCGACGTCCGTCACATCTTCGCGCCCGCGTGACGGGCGCGAAACGGGGCACCTCCGCAGGTAAACGTGCGTCAACACTGCGTATCCAGTCGGTGAACCCGATGTGCAATCACCCGGAAAGCGCGAGTATCGTCCTCACCTGCACAGACTTCATACCGATCCCTTGACAATGGAGGGCCCGTTGTCCCGCTTCGCGCTCATCAAGGCAGTGCTCGGACCGATCATGCGCCTGATGTTCCGCCCACGGGTGGAAGGCGTGGAGCACATCCCGGGCGACGGCCCGGTGATCCTGGCCGGCAACCACCTCACCTTCATCGACTCGATGATCCTGCCGCTGGTGTGCGACCGGCAGGTGCTCTTCATCGGCAAGGACGAGTACGTCACCGGCAAGGGCTTCAAGGGCCGCCTGATGGCCTGGTTCTTCACCGGCGTCGGCATGATCCCGGTGGACCGGGACGGCGCGAACGGCGGAGTCGCCGCGCTGATGACCGGCCGCCGCGTCCTGGAGGAGGGCAAGGTCTTCGGCATCTACCCCGAGGGCACCCGCTCCCCCGACGGCCGCCTCTACCGCGGCCGCACCGGCATCGCCCGGCTCACTCTGATGACGGGCGCCCCGGTCGTCCCGTTCGCGATGATCGGCACCGACAAGCTGCAGCCCGGCGGCGCGGGGATGCCGCGGCCCGGCCGCGTCACCGTTCGCTTCGGTGAGGCCATGGAGTTCTCGCGGTACGAGGGCATGGACCGTGACCGGTACGTGCTGCGCGCGGTGACCGACTCGGTGATGACCGAGGTCATGCGGTTGTCCGGGCAGGAGTACGTGGACATGTACGCCACGAAGGCCAAGGCCGCGTAGCGGCTCCGCCGGGGTGCGAGGAAGGTCGGGCGCGGTGCGCCCGACCTTTTTTTGGGGGGGGGGGG
>NZ_JBMNDS010000038.1:0-91959 GCF_052543295.1 Streptomyces sp. SAS_270 | reverse complement strand
CCCAAGTACGTCCAGTACGAGGGCCTTCGTCCGGCACGCCGAGGGCACGCACCGAACACCGCGGGCACCGCACAGGACTTTCAAAACACCCCCTAGTCCCGACTGCAGGCTCGCAGGATGGCCTCTGAGGTCAGCGCGGGCGGGTCATGAACCCACTTCTGCGGGTAGCCTCCACATCATGGGGAGCGTTTCCTGGCAGGCACGGATCCACTGCGGACGTAACACCGGTGCCGGCATTTTGGTCAGCGAACGTCTCGTGCTCACCTGCGCCCATGTCGTCGCAGGCAGCCCTACGGAGCCGTTGAGCGTGTCCTTCCCTTTCGGCGGCTCGCTCGGAAAAGGTGGTCTGCGGGAGTCGGGTGGCCTCGGGGCTCCTAACGCGAGCATCCCAGCCCGGGTGATCGCCCACGGTGGTTGGGCCGGCGGTAACACTGACCCTGGCGATCTCGCCATACTCGAACTCGACTACGCCGTAGCTATCGAACCGGCCCAGTTCGCGGAGCCGTCCGAAGCGTACGGCGACCCGTCACCCAGACTGCTGGCTTACGGCTATCCACGGAGTTACGACGAGGGAACGCTCGTGGAATTGCGGGTCACCGCCGCCGTGTTGATCGCCAGCGAGTGGATGCAACTGGAGCCATGGAATACGTACGGCCAGCCATTCGGGCCGGGATTCAGCGGGGCCGCGGTGACACTCGCCAAGACTGGTCGTGTCGTCGGCATGGTTTCGATGGCCGGGGCCCGCTCCGGACGCATGATGCCGGTGCAGGTTCTGGCCCGCTACTGGCCTCCCTTTGGGGACCTGATCCCGACTGTGACGTGGGATCGACAGCAGAAGAAGAGCCTGCGGCAACTGATCGAGGCGCTGACCCGACACGACAATGGGCGGGAGTACGACCCCCATTGGCTGTATCACGATGCGGTCGGGCCGCTCGGACCGCCACCCCCGCACAGGCTTAGCTCTCTGTGGGAGGTGGCTTGGTACCTGCTGTTCGAGGTGCCGGACGAGACGGCGGTCGACCGGTTCACGGCACGGCTGGCGGAAATCACCAAGGACACGCCCGTCCGCGCCGCACTACAGTCATGGACGCAAAACCGCCCCAATCCGGCTCATTTGCACGGCGAGGGAGCTGATCCCGCCTTCAAGTCACCTGACACTCGTCACGCCCCTACCGTGGTGGTTCTGACCGCGTTGCCCGTTGAATACAATGCTGTGCAAAGGCATTTAGCGAGCATCGAGAAAATTAGCCACCCCAGTGGCACACGGTTCGAGCGCGGAGTTCTCCCAGGCACGCCATGGCACGTCATTTTGACGCAGTCCGGAGTAGGCAACGGAGCCGCCGCCGTCATCACTGAGCGCGCCTACGCCTGGTTCCAACCAGATGCCTTGCTTTTCGTCGGTGTTGCGGGCGGGCTCAAGGACGACATCGCGCTCGGTGACGTGGTGGTCGCCACCAAGGTCTACGGCTACCACGGCGGGAAGCAGACCCCGGACGGCTTCCACAGCAGTCCGACCGCCTGGGAGGCCCCGCACCGACTGCAGCAAGCTGCGCTGGCCGCCCTGCGTACGAACGCGGGCGTGCATTTCAAGCCCATCGCCGCCGGCGAGGTCGTCCTGAACTCCCTCAACTCCGCGCTTACCGCCCAGCTCAAACATCACTACACCGATGCCGTCGCCATCGAGATGGAGAGCGCCGGTGTCGCCCAGGCCGCTCATCTCACCGGCGAGCTCCAAGCCCTCACCATCCGCGGCATCAGCGATAAGGCCGACGGTCTCAAACACGTTGCCGACGCGCACAATTGGCAGTTCCGCGCCGCTGAGGCAGCAGCCCAAGCAGCGGTGGCCGTACTGGCAGAGCTCGACCCACCGAGGGGGCGGACGCAGCAGTGGCCCCCGTAGGATGAACGGTTCTAAGAGGACGTTCCGCTTGAAGAAGCGATAGTTCATGGTTTGTGCCAGGTTATGACTGTTTCTCCAGTGGCTCGTTTGGCGAGGTTGGAGATCATCGCGAGGTGGATCATGCTCTCGGAGTGGGCGGGTTTGGTCTCGTAGTCACGGGCTAGGCGGCGGTGCATCATGATCCACCCGAAACTCCGCTCCACCACCCACCTTCTCGGTGTCACGGAGAATCCTTTGACCTGGGTGTTTCGCGGGACGACGTCGACGTCGATGCCGAGGGTGGCGCCGTGTTCGATCGCCTTCTTCTTGTAGCCGGTGTCGACCCATGCCTTGCTGATGGTGGGGCGGTCGGCGGCGATCCGGCTGAGGAGCTGGATGCCGGCCTCGTTGTCGGAGACGCTGGCGGCGGTCACCGTGACCAGCAGTAACAGGCCGAGGGTGTCGACGACGATACTGCGTTTTCGGCCCACGATTTTCTTGCCGGCGTCGGTGCCCTGGGTGTCGACGGGCACGCTGGGTGCTGTCTTGACGCTCTGGGCGTCGATGACGCACGCGGTGGGCTCGGCGGCGCGCCCTTCCTGCTGGCGGACGATCCCGTGCAGGTGGACGCCCAGCTTCTCGATCGTGCCGTCGGCGGTCCAGGCACTGAAGTATCCGAAGACCGTGGTGTGCGGCGGGAAGTCGTGGGGCAGGTAGCGCCATGGGATGCCGGTCCGGTTGAGGAAGAGGATCGCGTTCATGACTTCCCGCAGGTCGGCGACCTTGCCGCCGAGGTTGAGGGAGTTCTTCTGCCGCTCGGCCCGCCAGGCGGTCAAGATCGGTTCCATCAACGCCCAGCGGGCATCGGACAGATCACTGAGATAGGGCAGTCGCGGGGCCATGAAGATACTGACTCACGCGGTCCGCACGGCCGCTATCGCTCGAACGGGCGAGGCAAAGCGGTTGCTACCGGGTCATCTTCAAACCGGACAGGAGGTGTCGGGTATGTCAGTGCTAAAGCGGGCACGTGAACCCTCTTGAAAGCTGGGCGATTTCGGCAAATGCCCTGTGCCGAGGTACCGCTGGCAGACAGTGAACCGGGGCACAGTTGCCCATAAGTGATGCGAACGTCCTCTAAGAGGGCATCTGATCTATTTAGTTGGTAGTTAGGGATGATTTTGTGACGGCCGGGTAGTCGTCGGCGCGGATGCCGCGCATGCGGCGCGAGTCGTACATGACGCCGCGCAGGTGGCCGATGTAGCGCTGGAAGGTGGCACCCGAGCACGGCGGGCACAGGGTGACGTAGCCGAGCGGAGTCTGGGTGCGCCAGCCGCCCCACCGCGGGCCCTGCGCGCCACAGCGGGAGCAGGTCCGGGCCCGGCCGACCAGGTTCTCCTCCACCTGCTCCCAGCGGTCCAGGAGCTCGGAGTAGGCTCGCGGCAGAAACAGGCTGTCGCCAGAGCAGGTCATCAACTCCAGCGGCCGGGTGTTGGCGATGTTCTCCCGGTGCCGGATCCCGCTGCGCGCCGCGACGAACTCGTCCCACGTCAGCATTGCGGGCAGCCCGTTGGCCCCGAGGCGCTTCCAGCTGTCATTCCACTCTTCGTAGGGCCGCCCCTCCTGGTGCTTGCGGCGGGCCTCCCAGAACAGCCACGCCGCGATCCGGGGCCGCCAGGCTGCCGGGCCGCGCCACCCCATGCCCTGGTCGTCGCCATCGGCGGCGTCGAAGTAGGTGGGCAGTTGCACCTCCACGACGTCGTCGGTGTCCAGGCGGAAGTCCGCGAATGCTTGGGCTACACGGCGGATCTCGCGTTCGTCGTACGTCCACTTCGACCTGTTCTTGAAGCAGCGCACCGCGATGTCGCCGAAGATGACGTGGCCGTGACGGCGCACATGAACCATGTGCAGGAGGTCGTCCGGGTCCAGTGGAACAGGGGAGCCGGCGGAGATGTCCGCGAAGAAGGTGTGGGCGAGCTTGGGGCTGATCTGGGCCATGGCCGGATGGTGACAGCGGGCTCTGACAACACCCATCCCGCATCCGTACGCGTGGGCGCTTTCACGTACAGTCGTTCGAAGTTACCCGGGCGCGGGGCCTACTCGCCGGTGTCGAAGCCGTGGGAAGGCTCTCGCTTCAGTTGTCCTCACACGAAGCGGCACGCTGCATCGGGAGCCTCCCATCCACCTCTCCATTGGGTTCGAACGCGAGTATCGGCACCGTCCCTTCCTCCCTCGAGTCCGGGCGCACCTCTACCTTTGTCACCCCATCTGGCACATTCTCGAGGAATGGCAGCAATGCGCCATCTTGCCGCAACCAGCGATTGGAGTCCCGATCCACAAACCCCATCCACTCGATGAATACGCGCGCATCAGCGGGCAGTTCGCGTGGGCTGGTGCCGTTGGGCACATGCCAGCGCAGCGACTCCGGCTTAACGATCATTTCGCTGCACGGCGGCAGATTCGGCAGGTCCACGTACAGGCCCCCGTAGCGACCCGGTTCGTCGGCTGAATCGTCTCCCCATGCGCCTTTTCGAACAAGGAAGCCGGCAGACACGTCGGTTACCGGATCGGGCGACCTGTTCATAATATGCAAGCGCATATTGTTGGCGACCTGGTCTTCGGTCCATAGCGACACTCGCATCGCCTGGCTGCGACGCTCGCGCTCAGCATCCTCTCGCGATTGTTGCAGCTGATCCTGGGACACAACAGCGCTGTAGTAGGTGGCGACGGCCGTGAACACCAGACCACCAATGGCGGCGAGGGCGCCCAGCGCAGCACCCATGTGTGTCCAGGGGATGCGGCGCCACCAACTCCCGGCTGACTCTGGTCCGCGATCACGCATGCGTGCCCTGACTTGATCCGGCATCGTCCGTTGTCGGGCGAGTCGTAACCGGTCACGCCGCTGTGGACTATTAGCCACCTTGTGTCCTCCATCCCCTCATTGCAGACGGAGACGCACGGAACATCCAAATGGCTCCCCAGGACCGGCTGTCGACTGACCTGCGTCCGTTCGGTGCCGCCGAGGTCCGGACTGCTGATCGGAGGGACGGGCCAACTAGCCCTGGACGGCGAACCCGCGTGGCCAAATACGGCTGCGACTGGCCAAGCATTGCTGCGAGTCACAGGCTCCGAGCCGCACCCTGAGCATTGAGGAGAACATGCGCTCGAATACTGGATTATGGTGGATGCATAGAGAGGCGCAGGTCAGGCAGGGGGTACGTGAGGGCTGGTGGTGCGGGGCGATGGATTTACTCATCTGCATGTGGCCTCCGGCTACTCGGCCCGTTACGGCGCTTCCCTGCCTGGCGCACTCGTCCAGCGTGGCGTGGAGCGCGGGATGACGACGCTGGCGATGACCGACCGGGACACCGTCGCGGGCACAGTCCGTTTTGCCACAGCCGCTGCGGCCGCTGGGCTTCGCCCGGTGTTTGGCGTCGATGTTGCCGTCGCCCCTTATCGCCCGCCGTCGCCTCGCCGTGACCGTGCCCGTACGCGGTCCGCAGCGGCGCGCACGTAGTGGAGGCGCCGCTGCGCATCACGCTGCTCGCCCCGGAATGCCGCCGGGTGGGCGCGGCTGTGTCGTCTGGTGTCCGCCGCGCACGCGCAGGCCGACGGCGGGCCGCCCGTCGTGCCCTGGCCGGCCTTGAACGACTTCGCCGACCGGGACCTGGTGGTGATGCTCGGGCCCGCCTCGGAACCGGTGCGGGCGCTGCCGGTGGGGCGCCCGGATCGTGCCGAGCAGCTGCTCGCGCCGTGGCGGGAGCTGGCTGGGGACGGGCTGCGGCTGGAGGCGGTCTGGCTCCGGGCGTACGGGCACCGGGCCCGGCTCGCTGAGGCTGGCCGCGCGGACCATGGGCCTGGCCGACCGGCTCGGTGTCCGGGCGGTGCTGACGAATGCGGTCCGCTACGTTGACCCGGCGCAGCACCGGCTCGCCGATGTCCTGGACGCGGCGCGGCTGCTGCGGCCCATCGACCGCCGGCACCTGGATGGCTGCGAGCGCTGGTTGAAGGACCCGGCCACGATGGCGGCGGCCGCCCGTCGGATCGCGGGCGCTGCCGGCGCCAGCCGCGGGCGGGCAGCCGTGCTGCTGTCCGAGACCGAGGCAATGGGGGAGAACTGCACCGTCGACCCGGTGCGCGACCTGGGCTTGGGACGGCCGCACTTCCCCGAGCCGCACGTCGTGGGCGGTCAGCAACGAACGCGTCAACCGCCGCAACGGCTACCGCCCACGCGAGTGGGACACCCGCACCGGCACCGTCGAACTCGCCGTCCCCAAGCTGCGGTAGGGCAACGCCTGGCGCCGGCGGAGTGACGCGCTAACTGCATCTCAGGCTGAACAGTCCCTGTGGCAGTTCGTGACGAACCCGCCACGAACTGCGTCCGGGGCGTGCGAAAATCCCACTGGTTGATCACCAGTGTGAAGGCGGTGTGCTGACTGCAGCGCCCGGGGGAGGGGAGCCTCGTATGGTCCTGCTGTCGTCGAGCCCGAAGTGGCCTACCCTGCCCGAATACTTCCATGACTGGGCGTTGGTGGACGTGGAGACCTCCGGGTTGAGACCCGGTCGGGACCGTGTCCTTTCTCTCGCGATCCTCACGCTGGACGCTCAGGGCAACCGGACCGGGGAGTTTGCCACTCTGCTCAATCCCGGGTGCGATCCCGGCGCCGTGCACATCCACGGGCTCACCCCCGACCGGCTCGCCGGCGCGCCCACCTTCGAGGAGATCGCCCCGCAGGTGGGGGCGCTGCTCAGCAGTCGCGTCCTGGTCGCGCACAACGCGCAGTTCGACTACGACTTCCTTGCCCACGAGTTCGCCCACGTCCGCTCCTGGGTCCCGGTCAGCAGACGTCTGTGCACGCTGGCCCTCAACCGCCTGGTCGGTCCTCCGACGCCCGATCTCAAGCTGGGCACGCTCGCGGCGCACTACGGTGTGCGCCAGGAGAAGGCCCATGATGCGCAGGACGACGTGCGGGTGCTCTCCGGCATCCTGCGCGGTTCGCTGAGCGCGGCCGGGCAACTGGGCCTGGCCTTGCCGCTCCTGGAGTGTCCGCCTCGCCAGGACTACAGGCCGTACGTGCCCAAGACCCCCTGTGCATTCCGGAATCCGGGTCGGCTTGAGTCGGGTGGGCCGCTGGTGCAGGGGATGAAGGTCGCCATCACCGGGGGCACCCGGATCTCTCGTGAGGAGCTCGTGGCCCGCTCGGTGGCGGCCGGGCTGAACATGATGACCTCGGTCAGCGGCCAGACCAGCGTCGTCGTCACCAACGACACCGGGACCGGATCTGCCAAGCTGAAGCGCGCTGAGGACGCGGGTGTCCCGCTCGTGGATGAGCCGACCTATCTGCGACTGCTGGAGACGGTGCAGCCCGGCCAGTCCAAGGGCGCCGCCCGGCAGCGTGCCGCTGCGGAGACGCCTGCCGATGTGCCGTGCGCGCTGCCCGCGTCGACGCCCACTGTCCCGGCACAGCGGACTGCCACGCCGACCGAATCCGTTGTTGCGGCGGATCAGCCGCTAACCGGGCGCAGGGTCCTGGTCCTGGGCGGCACCCACGACGAGGCCGTAGAGGCACGCGCGCGTGCGGTCGCCCTGGGCGCCTCCGCGGCGGTCAACCTCTCCGCCAGCGTGTCCGACGTCGTCGTGCTGCCCGGCGGTGAAGTGGACCGGCGCATGAGTCGCATCGCCGCCCTCGGCCTGCGCGTGTACGACGCCGGCTGGCTGCTCGCGCCCACGACACCGCCGATGGCCTCATCGGCACGGATTGCGGTCGGAAACCGGCCGGACACGGCGGCGGTCCTGGTCCGAGGTGGCGTCCTTGACCTGTCCGGCACCGGCACGGCCTGGACGGTGGCCGCCGCGTGGCGTCAGCAGACCGCCTGTGACGTGGACGTCGTCGCCTTCGCAGTCGATGCACACGAACAGGTGGCAGGAGACGAGGACTTCGTCTTCTACGGCGCCCCCGAGCACCCGGACGGCACCGTACGGCTCGCCACGGACGGTCCGACGGAGCAGGCCGTCACCGCCGACCTGGAGCGGCTGCCCCTGGAGGTCCACCGGGTCGTCATCGCCGCCGCGATCGACGGCGCCGCGACCTTCGCCGATGTCGGGGCCATAGAGATCACTGCCACCTGTGGGATCGGCGCGGCCCCGACTGCCCGGGCCACCCTCGACGCCGCCACCACGGAGCGCACCATGATCCTTGCCGAGCTGTACCGCAGGGGAGAGGGCTGGCGGCTGCGGGCCGTCGGACAGGGCTATGACCACGGCCTCGCCGATCTTGCTCGCGGCTACGGCGTCGACGTCGCGGAATAGCCGACAGGTCTCTCTGGGAGAGCCGGCCCCGCAATGAGCCATCACCCGGACGTCATTGCAGAGGGCGATGGGGCGGTGTGGGCTGCTCTCATGCATCGCTGGTCCTCCCTGAACGAACGGCAACGTGCACTACTTCGTCGAATCGCCGACGGAGAGACTCCCGGAAGCTGGGAGCCTGGTGAGTGGCGGTCGGCCTATGCGTTGCGTGATCGGGGGCTGTTGGTGATCCGGCGTGGCGAAGACGGAGCGCATCTACAGGTCACCGAGGCAGGGACGTTCTATCTGCGGAACGGCCATCACCCGGAGCACCCCGTGCACGGCAGGCGTGTGGCAGACGACGCGACAGGTGGAACGCCATCGACTGGTCCAACTCCATACAGCGAGCGCCCCGTCGCTCGTGCGCGACGCGCGAAGGCGACCGAACTCGTCGAACGACTCGTAGCCGAAGGGCACGTGATCGTGAACGACCCTGATGAGGACGAGATCACGGAGTGGCGGCGCGTCATCAACTATGCCAAGCGGCACGGTCTGGAACCTCAAGGCAAGCGCATCGAGAAGACGGGCTATGGCGGAAGCGGACTGAAGATGTTCCTGGCGGCCGGTCCGCACGTCAACTCCCGGGGGCGGGCGTCGAGTGACGCGCCGCAGGTCCGGGTTCCTGCTCAACTGCGCTCGCCGCACCCGGTGGTCATGGCCCTACGGGACAACGAGCGGCTGGCCATGCCGTCCACACTTCGCCGGCGCGCGCTCCTTCTCCTGCAGGGCTTGGTCGGTGAGGCCGTGCGACGTGGGTACAGCGTGCAGGAGAGTCCGGCACGCTCATGGCGAGCGGGCGAAGTGGACGTGGTCGTCGACGGCTTCACCTGTACGGTCACGATCCAGCAGGAGTTCCCCCAGTCCGAAAACCCGGAACGCTCCGGGAAGCTCGTGATCCAGCTCCCCTACAGCCGGTCTGGTCGCCAGCGCCGCTGGGGTGATCGCAAGCGGTGGGTGGTGGAGGACGCGCTGGGCGCGGTCCTCATGGAGATCGAGGCCCGGGCCGTGGAGGACGCACAGCGCAAGGCGGACGAGGAGCGGGCCAAGGCGGACCGTGAGGTCCGGTGGGAAGGGGCCATGGTGGAGGCGAGGGAGCAGGCCGTGCAGGCTCAGTTCGCCGAAGTGCTCCGTGAGCAGGCCGGCGACTGGCACGAGGCGATGCTGCTCCGCGCCTACTGTGACGCACTGGAGCGCCGACTCGTGCGCGTCGAGGAAACGGACAGCTTCGACACGGATGGGGCGAGGCGATGGCTGGACTGGGCCCGACGGTACCTTCAGGCACTCGACCCGCTCAGTGAGCTACCGGTCATGCCGAGCCGCCGCGAACCGACGCCGGACGACCTCAAGCCGTACTTGAAGGGCTGGAGCCCTTACGGCCCTGAGCCGTACCGCTTCGGTTGGGATACTCACTGAGAGCGCCCGTTCAGCCGACTGCTGCTCCGTCCAGCGGCGTCGGAGCTCGTCCCGCACTAGCCGACGCACTCC
This sequence comes from Streptomyces sp. SAS_270, assembly GCF_052543295.1. Taxonomy (NCBI): domain Bacteria; kingdom Bacillati; phylum Actinomycetota; class Actinomycetes; order Kitasatosporales; family Streptomycetaceae; genus Streptomyces; species Streptomyces sp. SAS_270. The sequence continues at coordinate 82,252 of NZ_JBMNDS010000038.1, read as the reverse complement.
ATGCGGCACACCTGCGCCTCGTGGCTGGTCCAGAAGGGAGTCTCGCTCCACGAGGTCCAGCACCTCCTCGGGCACGAGAGCTTCCAGACCACGAACGGTATGCCCACTTGCAGCTGGATGCTCACAAGGCGGTCCTCGGGGCGTGGGAGAGCCTGGACGCTCCACTGACGATCGCCGAATAGACGTTCCTTTGCCCCGTCGTTCAAGGATGGGGCAAAGGAACGTCATGTGGGATGCTGCCCGGGCTGTTGGCAACACCGGTGCCTGTCTCCTTGGGGGAACAGCCGGGATTCTCGTCAGGCGCCGCAGTCGAGGGACCTCGTCCTCAGGCGTGAGCCCAAACCACTGGACGCGAGCATCCCGCGACAGGGCGCAGGAGCTGTCCGCTTCCGGGATGCTCGAGTTACGGGCGCCGGTCGGTTGGCTCGTCGCTCTTGGGCGGAGCGGAGGGCGTCTGGGCGCCGGTCGCTTGATCGGAGGTGCTGGCGGCTTGGTGGCCGTGGAGTCGATAGACCATCTCATCCGGACAACGGTCTAGGCGGGCCTGACGCCAGGCAGTGTCGTAGGACAGGGGCGTTGCGCTGCGCCGTTGAACGAGGAGGGCTCGGAGGCTGGTCATTGGGTCCAGCAGCACTCTCCACAAGACGAGCTTCATGGATGTGCCCTTCGAGCTGTCGTGTCGGCCCCGGGTATGTCCATCGGCGCGATGCTGCTGGGCAGGCTGCCGCCGTTGAGTGCCTTGAGGGAGTCGGACAGTACGAGCATTGCCTGCTGTCGCTTATCGACGTCCGTGAACCCTTGGCCAACCTGCTCCCATTGCTGCAGGAGTGGGAACCACCAGCGGTTGCAGGAGTAGATCAGGCGAGCGAGGCGCTGGAGTTCGGCAACATGCTCGTCAGCCAGGGCGCCGGGGGCGTGGTGCTCAAGTTGGTCCAGGACGACGAGGTCCGGGTGGTCGTAGAGGTTGTCTTTCAAGAAACGCAGACGGCGAACGCGTTGCTCGTCCGCTGCCCGCTGTGCCAGTAGGTCCTTGGCGGTGCTGGGCAGACCGAGCGTCGCGTAGACGTTCAACAGGCAGTAGTTCGGGGCGCGGTGGGGCAGACGGCCGAGCGCGGCGTTGACGGCGTCCTGGGCAGCGGGTACGTCCGAGGCCGTCAGGCGTGCCGCTGTAGCGGAGGCCGCGGCATGCACGGCGGCGCGTACTGTCTCCTCCACATTGGGAGGCACACGCCACAGTGGTCGCCAGGTGATCGTGTACACGGCTTCGAACGCGATGTCGTCCGTGGCACTCGGCAGCAGACGCGGCTGGACAGACGTACTCTTACGGACTGCGCGCCTCCATGGCCACCTCACGTGAGGCTCTCTTCGAGCGGAAAGACCGTGCGCAGACGGCTGTCGACGAGGTGGTTGTAGAAGTCGTCAGCCACACTGACGCCCTCGACGGTGGAGATGCCACGCAGCTCGTTCATGAGCTTCATGCCGGCCTCAAACATGTTGTGGCCGCGTAGCGCAGGCAGGAGCTGGTCGCGTAACTGTGCGTAGGCGCTGGGATCGCTGGCGCACGAGCGGATCCAGTCCGTCAGTCGCGATATGACCTGGGCAGCGGTGTCCGATGAGGAGAGCAGATTGTTGACGGCTCGCTGTACGTCGATGTCCGGGGGAGGCGCGCACACGAGCCACGGTGCGTCGTCACGGCGGACGGTCATCAGCGCGAGGAAGGCCAGTGCACCGCCGCGGGCGGAGACTTTGCCCTGTTGCCAGCCCTGCACCTCAGCGACCAGTCGCTGTTCTACGGTGGGGTGTTGGACCAGATCGTCGTAGGCAGCCAGGACTTGGCCCGCTGCGTCGGCGTTCTTGTGTGCGACGCGACGCAGGCGCACCATTGCTCGCTTGGCCAGAGACGTGGCGGCGGAGGAGTCCTCCAGGATCCGTTGGCACAGCGCAATCACGGCGGGCGCATAACTCCTCTGTTCTGCCCACCCGTAGAGCGCTGCCCACGCCAGGCGGCCGACGTGTTCGTTGCGCACGGCCCTTTCCAGGACCGCACCGAGCACCTCTGGCTGGCTGCTGCCGACGAGTTCACCCAACTCGGTGAGGTAGCCCACTGTTCCGTGCCGCACGGTGAGTTCGGCCAGCGCCGCCACGGCGTGGTCTTCCGGATCGGCGCTCTGGGCTGTCGCGACGAGCCAGGTCAGCACGGGTTTGCGCATGACGTCGTAGTTGTCCCAGACGTACTCCAGCACCGCGCGTCCGTAGGCGGGCCGGTCGAAGACCACTCTGTCCTGCAGGTCGACTCGACCTCCGACGTCCCGAATACGCCGCCGCATTCCCCGTCCTGCCAGGGCACTGAGGGGCGGCGACAACCCTGGTGCTGTGCCGGCGGCGCCGGGCGCGTCTCCGATCGCTGCGAGCAGCGCGGCTGCACTGCGCGCGACGATGGGCATGGGCGCAGACTGCTGCACGGCCAATGCCAGCAGCAGGCAACGGTCTTCCACGGTGAGCGATGGGTTGTCGTGCGCGTGCAGGCTGTTCATCTCGCCGAATCGGCTGTCGAGTTCACCGCGCCAGTCGGTCAACGCTGCGATGATGCGGTCTTCGAGGGTGCTCCCGGTTTCACCCTCGCTTTCGGCTTGCGCGAACGACTGCTGGGAGCTGGTGCGGCTGTGCTCCTTCCAGGCCATCACGACGGTGTGCGCGGCCCGCACGGCGGCCACTGCTGTCAGTCCCCGCAAGGACGTGGTGGTCTTGGAGAAGGAGCGGAGTGACGTGACGAGTTGGTCGTAGCCGTGGGCAGTCAGGTGTGCCTCGACCACTCGCTGGGCATCGGGCGCCTCGTGCAGGTGAACGACTTGGATGCCGTCACGATCGCTGAGGCGGTGGTCCTTCCACAGGTCCTGTGCGACGGTCAGCGCGAGATAGGAGCGGCAGTCGCGCAGGTGGGAGGCGTGTTTCGACAGGGCGTTCAGGAAGTCGGCGGAGACTTGGTCGTTCTCCGGATGCTTGAGATCGAGTTGGTACGCGTGCGCCTTCTCCAGTGGCAGGCGCCCTTGGCGGGGAGTGTCCCAGTCCGCATCCAGCTGGACCACGGTGGTTTCGTCAGCAGTGTGCTCGGCCAGCAGCCGCAGAGCGAAGGTAGTGGAGCCACACGAACGTGGTGCCACAATGACGATGATCGGCTGGCGAGGACGGCCGGTGACAGGATTGACGATCTGCTCCCAGACCAGGTCCCAGTGCGGGCCCCGTACGAACGGCTGGTCGCGCAACCGCTCACGGTTCTGTTCCACGCCCTCCAGTAGGTCCCGTTTTCGAGTCTCCAGGATCACCTGCTCGATGTGGTGGGCGACAACTTCGGGGTCCCCGTACACGTGTGTCGCTGCACCGTCCGTTTCGTGCACCCGGGGCGCGGGTGGCAAAGCGCCCGGCCGTGAGGGAACTGGAGAAGGGGACGGGTCGTCAGGGTTCGCGCCCGGTCGATCGGCAGAGCCGGTTCCGGGACGGAAGCGATGCAGCCAGCTGCCTGAGCCATTGGACTGGCCCTCGTCACCCTCGTTGTTCGGTGGGGTGGCGTCGGAGCGAGTGGGGTCGAACGGTACGTCAGTCATACCGGAACTCCAGGGTGAGTGCGGGAAAGGCGGCGGGGACGGAAGGTTGGATGCCTCACCGCTGGCGGCGATCGATTCGCACGGTTTCGATGCTGTTGGCGATCGTGGCGTCGCTGACCTGAGCGTGGAACTGGAACGTGCCGCCGCTGCTGGCGGCAGGCGCCTCCGACGCAGTGTTCTGCTGCGCGGTGGAGGGCGGAGCAGAAGCCGACGATGCGGTGTCTGTGACATAGGGGTGTACGGCCGGACCGGTCAGGCCCGGTACATGAATCCGGCAGGGCTGCTCGAAGCCGGGCTTGTCGCTGACGCGGGCAAGCGCCTCGAGGAAGTGGTGTGAGTCCAGATCCTGCGTGCGTCCCGAGTGCACGGTGCGCTGGTAGACGATCTCGGAGAGCGCGACGGCAAGGAAGCCGCCATTGTCCTTCGCGGCGGACAGCGCCTCGCGGTTTGCCTGACTGTCGAGCAGCCGGGTGGTGTCATTGATGGCGCTACCGCGGTGGTCGGGCAGGGACAGCGGGCCGATGTGCACACTGGCCCGCAGCCGCAGGACGGGACTACTGGCCAGCCGCTGCCGCTCGTAGCGCACCAGAGCCGCATTGAGCCGGCCCAGCAGCGGGTCGACGAGTCGTGCCAGTACTGAGGGCGGGAACAGCAGGATCGCCCCGTCGCCACTGTCCTTGTAGCCGCCGGGAAGTTCCTGCGGGTCGGGCAGCTGGCAATCGGCGAGCACGGTCGCCACGATGTCGTCCACGTCGCACCGGGCGGCGGCCATCTTCGACTCGGGGATCTGGCTGTACTTCTCCATGTCGATCGCCACGAGGGCGAGTTCGGCGGGCACATCCAAGGGCTCTGCGTGCAGCGGCGCATCCATCGGGCACCGTCCTTTCAGCACAGGCGGTCAGGGAAGTGCCCATGCTGATCGGGCGGGACGGCCGCCGCTGCCCAGTAGTGGGCACGCCTGAAGTGCGGCCCGTCACGCCTGCGTACGCGCGTGCGATTGAATCGAATGGATGTCGCGAACGAGGAGCCCACCACTGGAGGTTGTGCGGACCCAGTCCTGCTCGCGCCAGGGTTTGAGCGCGTTGACCACCGCGTTGCGGGAAGCGCCAATCATCTGAGACAGCTCCGTCTGGGTCAGACGCACGGCGAGATCCGAAGCCGAAGCAGATGCGGCCTCGACCAGTCGCGACAGAGCCGATGCCAGTCGCAGCGGCACAGACGCGGTGGCCAGTTCGAGTCGAACGGCCTCCGATTCCCTGACCCGGGCGATGGCATGGCGCAGGAGGGGGGCCAGCAGATCATGCTCCTCAACGAACGTGAGGAAAGCGGCAGCCGGGATGATCCGGATCTGGCAGGTCTCGGCGGCGATGACCGTGGCGGTGCGCGGCTGGGAGTCCAACACGGCCAGCTCGCCGAGTAACTCACCGGCGCCGCGCACGGCAAGAAGCGTCCTTTCTCCGCAGGCCCCGGCCAGGGTGATCAACGTTGACCCGGACTCCAGTACGATCACGTGAGTTGCTGGGTCTCCCTGGCGGAGCAGCACACTCCGAGCGGGCCTGACGCGCTGCGGTGCCAGCACCTTCAGGCGTGCCCATAACTTGTCGCCGATCACCGTGGCATGCGGCTGATACACGCGTCCCCCTGCTCTGCGGCCCCGACACACTTAGGTGATCGTCTCAACTAACCAGAATGTTGCTCAATAGACACATTCCAGCCATCAGGAGTCCTGCCAGGACAAAGTCGACGGACAGGCGGGCCGCTCGCAGCTTCCTGTCCGCCAGCCAGGCCAGCACCTGCAGTCGGCGGCCCTCGACATGCCGTTCGAGCTCCCCGTGCGCAGTCGTACTTACACCGACCCGGTGGTGTACGAGCGCCTCGCCCATCAATTCGGTATGCAGCCCCGCCCTTGGGACCACGGGCCGCAGTGCGAGCAGCGCAGCCCCTATCGCGGCCATCAGCAAAAGACACATCAGGACCAAGGAGAGCACCGCGATGGGGGTCATGCCGTGTGCACTCGACAGCACGACCACCCCTGCAGCCAGCAGGCCACCGGCTATTCCGCACAAAGCCGTTGCTTTCGTGTCCGCCCGCTGTACCTCGACGAAGGCGCGTTCAGCGTGTCCTTGCAGCCGTTCCATCTCTACCGGAATATTGCCTGGCTCGTGCATGTCGCCCCACATCCCTCTATGGCCGTCGCCTGCTTGTCGTGGCAGTTGCCAGCCTGCTCTCAGCTGTCGCGGAGTGATGCCTACCGCAGGGCACGGGGAGCGCTAGGTTCCTCACTGCACGGCCTTCCGTGGGTCCGTAGTCAATGAGATGCGAGTTGGCGCTGGTGAGGCGGAGCGAGCGCCTACCGCTGGCTGGGCCTCGTTGGGCGAAGGGCAGCTCATGCCTCGGCCGTGACGCTCCGAGCGTCCGTAGGGTCCTATGGCTGGGCTATGAATGGCCTCTGACCTGGTAATGTGCCAGTTCCTCCCCTTTCTTAGATCCTTGATTCTGCTGAAAAGAGCCGCTGAACTACGGCTTTGTCAAGTTTGCGTTATGTGTGAAATGTGACGCACGCTTGATGCCCGCCTGAGGTATGAGCTGACGCACTGTCAGTGGTAGAGGGTCGCCTTTCCCGCATTGATGTCGTGCCAATTGGATGGGCGGTTTTCTGCTGCTGGTGCACATGTGGCGCCACCTGTGCCCTGTGTCCACCGTCATCGGTGATTGAACACACTCCGTAGTTGCCGCCCAGTCAGGACAGGTGCTTCAGGAGCATCCGGGAGAGGCGATGACAGTCTTGATTGCCGTCGCGGGAACTGATGTGACGTCGCCATTGGATCGCTTGATGCGCAGCTCAGTGGGCGTCTTGGTGTCGATGAGGGTGCCGCATACTCCAGAGCCGTCGACCCGGGTGATTTGCACGGCAATTCCTCGTGGCCAGAAAGCGTTGCAGCCCACAACGACCATGAGGGCGGCCAGGGAGAGCAGGGCGCAGCGCACTGCGGTGCGAAGGCGGCGGGCTGCCTTTTCGACGACAGTCCGTTGGTTGACATACCAGCGCTCGAGGGCCTCGTCGTTGCTGATGTCGACCACCGTCGGCCACCCATACGCTGCACGGTTGGCCAGGATGATGGCGCTGGCCGCAGCTAGCACCGCCACAAGCGCGGCAGCAGCTACGATCAGGACGGCTTCCTCGGGCAGGCCCACAAAGCTGTCCTTGCCCGCCAGCAGTCCCGCCAGGCCGAAGAGCCCGATGAGTGCGGTGACAGCGGCGATCCACTTTTCTGCCGCGGAGCGAACGGTCGCCTCATCGTTCGTCATCGCCTTCCGCGCGGCCTGGGCGGCCTCGAGCATCGACTCGTCAGTAGCGGCGCGCACTGGCTGGCCTTGGCCACCAGGGGCGAGCCTGACGGTGGCCAGCCACCATCTTCCGCAGCTCTGCCAGTGAGTGGGAGGGACTGCCGCATCGGGATGGTTGATCTCGCAGGCGCATTCGCACACCACGGTCAGCCGGTCCTTCTTCGCGAGGGTTTCTTCTGCTCCCGCAGCACCACTTGCCAGCTTCCCTTGCTCCACGCTCTGGCGTGTGTGGTCGCCGCAGACCGGGCAGGGGCCCTGGATCGCAGCGACGGCGCTCGGACCAACCTGTACGGGCTCCCAGGCGACGAGTTCCTCGTCCGTGACCGCGTGCCTGCCCCGCAGGTACGTCACGGGCTCGGCCTTCGTCCGTGACCATGTGCTCGGCTTCCAGATGCTCCGTTCTGCCATGGCTCGAGACTCGAGGCCGGTACGTGCTTCGGCTACCGATGCTCGTCCAGTTGGCCGATACCGGCGCGTCCTGTGTGCCGGTGGGCTCCTACCGTGACTTCGAGGAGGTACCCATGTGTGATGGCAGTGCGGCGTATTCCACCGTGGTGGGACCCTGGTCGGCGATGATGAATCTGATGGAAGTCTGGGATCGCCTGGAGACGCCACGCAGGTTCGCTATCAGCCGCCCCGACCCTGTCCAGTTCTGGCGGATCAGCCCGGACTCCGAGCGCCTTTTCAGCAATCCCAAAGTTCCGAACATCGCTGTGGTCCACCACGAGGAGCGGATGGGGATCCACATCACAGCAGCGCTTCAGGCTGAGCTGACAGCCGGCAACCCGCAGCGCGATATTCTCCTGCCGCAGCTCATGTGGGAGCCCGGATATCTCTTCACCACAGCCGGCAGCGGTTCTCAGCTTCCCGGAGAAGACACCCCACCCCCCGAGCCTCACGGCTGGCGCGATGCTCTGGATTCGTGGCGCCGACGAGTCGGCAGGCGGATAGACGTATTCGATCCGGAGAAACTCAGGCAACTCATCGAAAGTATCCCGGACATCCCACCTGAAAGGCGAGCGAAAGGATCTCGAGTGGCGGTGCTGGACACCGGCATGCTCGATGAGAATGCCGCCATGGTAGATTTCCTCGGCTGTGACCAAAAAGACCCGGCCACCACGACGGCCGATGATGGGCACGGACACGGCACTGCAGTGGCCCATGCTATCAAGGCTGTTAACGAAGGTGCGGATATTCATCCCATTCGGGTGCTGAATGAAAAATGTAAAGGGCATTCCTATGAGGTACTTGCCGGGATGATCTGGGCCGTGTTTTCCGGCAAATACGACCTGATCAATGCGAGCCTGTCGAGTCCAGTGTCGGGATCCTGCGACTCTGCGCTCGGCAGGAGCATCGACTATCTGTTGGCCTACGGTCGACATATGTGGGGGCGGGTCCCTGTCCTCGTTGCGGCAGCGGGCAACGTCAAAAACGAACCGAGCGGCTATCCGGCTCGACTCCACGGTGCCGTCGTGGCGCTGGCCCTCGACAAGAACGCGCAGCAGGCGGGCTACAACTCCACGCCTCCACCTGGGTCTTTCAGCGTTACGGCCTATGGGGGAGGGGCCTCGGACCCGCTGGGTGACCTGTCCCGCCTGCAGATCAAGAACGGTCCCACCGGCGCCGATGCCAAGATCTGGGGCACCTCGTTCGCGGCCGCCGCCGTCTCAGGCGCATACCTTCAGTGAAGCTCCCGATCCTGCATCCTCAGAGCCGCCGGTACATCCGATCCGGCCTGGCGACCGAGGAGAAATGCGGCTGCCTCGGCGACCTCGTCGGGAGTGCCGAACCCTCCAGATCGTCCTCTCAACTGGTCTGAGACTCGGCGAGGTTGACTTGGGGACCAGACCTGGGGACCAGTGGTCTGTGCAGGGATCTCGACGCAGCGTCGACCGTGGTGAAGATCCAGGAAGTGGACGGATGCGCCCAGCAGGTCGACCTCCTGATTGATGACGGCCTTCGGACCTCCCTGTCGGGCGCCGTGGCAGGGCTTGATCCGGATCTTGGACGGGCCACGCGGATGCTTCTCTGAGCAGACAACGTCGTTCGTCGTCCCCACTGTCGTGGAGACCAGTTGGAGACCACACGGAGCTCGCGACCCTGAACAGCGCGCAGGTGCGTGTCCGGCGAGGTAGGTCTGCCAGGTGCGCGCAGGCAATTCTGCGGCCTCTGTGGTCAAGGGGTGCGATTTCAAACCCAGTCGTCCCGAGCATGCGGAAACGCATGCCGGAGGCCGTTCTCTCATCCATGAGAGGGGCCCACATTCGCGTACGGAACTCGGGGCATCTCACCCGGTTATTCTTCAGGTGCCCGGAGGAAGCAGGGCCCCGTGGTCGTCCGGGGCGCCGTTGAGCAGGTCGCGGTGCGGAACGTCATCTGTCGCGTAGTTGTAGCGGGTGGTCAACAGCTTCTTGAACGCCTGCGGGTTGGGGGTCGTCATGGCGGAGCCCAGTTTCCAGCGGCGTTGGGCGACGGCCAGCAGGGTCACGTCCATCTGCGCGCGCAGGCTGTCAGCGGTGAAGGCGTTCAGGGGCAGTGCGGTTGTGTAGTGGCGTTCCGGTGTCTGGAAGAAGCGGGTGGGAAAGTCCCGGGGAATGCTGCCCGGGCTGGCCTGCTCCAACCGCAGGTTAGCGGCGATATTGGCCAGGGCCAGCAGGATCTGCCAGTCGAGCCATCCTTCCTCGCGCAGTTCCTCCAGTCCTGTGCGGGTGTCGGGGTCGGCCAGGAGACGGGGCAGTGTCTCGCTGAGTACCTGGGGCAGGTCGGTGTAGTTGTCGCGGATGAGGTCGAGTGCTCTGGTGCGGTCGTAGCCGGGTCCCGGTGTCGTGGGCCGGGCGAGTTGCGGAGCGGTGGGCGGCTGGAATGCCGTGTCCGACCACGGCGGCATGGCCGTTTGACGCAGGGTGTCGTAGTGGGCCTCAGTCAGCAGACCGGCGGCGTCGTCGTAGGGGCGGCCACTGATCAGCTTGTGCACGAGTCCGCGGGCGAATGTTGTCTCCACCAGAGACATGAATGCCTCAGTGGGCCTGGCGCTGAGGTGGGCCAGCAGGTGCACCACTGTGGCGGACAGTTCGCGTTCGAAGACTGTGTGGTCGGTCGAGGCGCTGTAGGGGCTGAGGATGACGGTGCAGTCGACGGCGTGATTGTTGGGCCGGAAGGTGACTCTGTCCCCACCGCCCAGTGGTGTGCCCGTGATCACCCGGACCAGGATGTCCTGGGGGAAGAACAGAGGATCGTGCGGGGCGAGTTCCGCAAGCGAGATCTGCACCGCGGCGGTGAAACGCTCGGCTGCCAGGACGGTGGCGCGGGTGTTGTCGCACCGGATCCGCCATGTCGTGCCCAGGGCTGCGAAGTTCAGATCCCGGTGCGCTCCCACGTCCGAGAACGGTCTTCCGGTGAGCTGGTCGTCTGCGTTGTGGATGAACTGCTGCTCGGTCTGCGTGAAGCTGGGCCGGATCAGCGGGAGGTGTTCGTCCAGGTCGGCCAGGTAGTCCGCATCGGTGAGCTCGCGCAGGGCCGGCAGGAGCGCGGGGCGGAACCGCTCTGCACTGAGCATCACCATGCTGGCGTGGAAGTCGAGTTGCTGGATGTAGCCGTGAGAGGGGTAGTCCTCGGGGGTGTCGGCGAACAGATGGTGTGTCATGAAGGCGAGTCCGCCGAGAGCGAGGGCGTCGCCCCAGTGGCCCGCCGCGTGGGTATGGGCCATGGCTTGGGTCAATGTGGCGGGCAGCAGGTCTTCATGATCTTTGCCCGTGTGTGAGGCTGCGACGGCGGCGGCGGTCAGCGCGTACTGCCGGGCGGCTTGCTGCAGGTTCAGGTCGCCGTAGATCTTTGCGATCATGCGCATGGTGAGCAGCGCGCCGCGCAGGGTGTCGCCGTGCCACCAGTTGATTTTGACCTCGTGCAGTTCCTGCAGCGCGTCCAGCGGTCTGCCCGCGCGTAGGAATGCCATCGCACGGTCCCGGCAGCGTGCAGCGACACTGCTGTCACCTGCGAGGTCCGCCTGCGCGGCGTCCAATGCGTCGCGGATCTTCTCGTAGCGAGGGTCTTCGGTCAGGGCGGGTGCGAACATCTGGAACGTCGCGCTCACACCGCCGACCGGGAAAGCACGGGCCTTAGGCGGCAGGTCCACCAGCTGTTCCAGACAGTCCATCGCCTCGGTGACGTCCACCGGGCTGCTGGCCGGGCTGACATCAGGCACGATTTCACCCGCCCGCCGCAGCCGTGTCGTCTCCTGCGGAGTGGGTAGTGCCCCTGCAGCCGGGCGTGTGACCTGTTGCCAGCGCGGGTGCAGACACAGTTGGGCGGCCACGTCGAGGAGCGACGCCTTGCGTACCGGGTAGACAGCGGCGTCGGTGGCCTCGATCAAGACGGCTACACGCTGACGCAGCCGCAGGTCCAGCTCGCGCAGTTCCTCGGCGTTCGTCGTACCCAGGTGACGCAGCCAGGCGCCGCCCCAGTACAGCAGCAGTTGGCTTGCGTCATCCAGGAGCGCGACACGCTCCGAGGACATGGCGGCGTCGATGACCGCCCGGATATCCGCTTCGACACCGTCCAGGCTGTTCCTCCCGCGCAGCACGGCCAGCACTCTTTCGTAGCGCGCCCGCAGGGCAAGCTCTCCGTCCCCGGCGTCGATGAATTCCCCGACGTAGCCGAGCCACTCGGGCAGGTCCACCCGCGCCTCGTCGTCGAAGGTCGCATGCCGCAAACCGTCCCGGACCTCGGACAGGGCACCCGGCGTCAGACGCTTGCCCGGCCGCTCCCGCAAAGCGGTCAGGGTGGAGCGGTACCAGTCCGGATGTGCCTCGGTCGGCTCGTCCGGGATCATCGCCGAGGGCAGATCCAGATACCGCTGGGCGATCCAGACGAGGTCGCCCTGGGTGAGCATGCAGGCCACAGCCTGCCCGTCGAACACGTCCAGGGCGACGTCGTATGTATCCCTTGCACGCTGCTGCAGTCGGTGCCGTGCCGCCACCGGGATTTCGTGCGCTGAGAAGAAGGCCACCCTGCGCACGGGTTCGCCTCGGCTGCAGATCGACTTCAGGTCGTCGCGGATCTTCCCGTCCAACGGCGGCTTCTGCACGGAGGCCGCCAGGACCCAGGGCTCCGTGGTGGCACGCCCGACGAAACCGCCCGCCCCGGGCAGCTCGTGTGGCAGGCTTGTGTAGTACGACTCGGCGTCACGTCCCTGGTCCCCGCCGGCACTCACCGGACCGGTAGCCGGCACGATGTTGCTGCTCAGCCGGCGCAGCGCAATCTGAAACACGATCTGCTCGAACACGTGGTGCTCGTTGCGGCCCGCCAACTGCTCAAGCAGAAACTGGATATAGCGTTCGGTCTCAGGGAAAGTCGCCACACAACGATTCTCTCCCACACCACTGACAACGGGCGTGCTGTCGGCGGGAACGTCGTGAGCCCCGATCTGCTGCGCGCGGTGGAGCAGCCGCCCACCCACGATCGGGGCGGGCAGACGTAATGCGTCACTGCGTCAGGGCCGAGAGGGCCTGATGGATGGGGCCGCTCGAGTCGCGGCTGCAGTGCGGTGCGCGAGCGGTCGGTGGAGCGGTGGCGCCAGCCTGGCGAGAGCGCGGCGAGGTCTGGGTCCCGTTGCAGGGGTCTACGGACACCGCTTGGGGACCAGTTGGGGACCACGCGGTGTGCGCGATCGTCCACGACGGAGCCTGCTATGCACATTATCGGCCATGATTAAGTCTGCTATATCCAGAAAATACCCTTGACCACTACTCCTGGGGGTCAAGGGGTCGCAGGTTCAAATCCTGTCGTCCCGACTTGCGGAAACCGCAGGTACAGAGGCTGCTTCGGAGTGATCTGAAGCAGCCTCTTCGGCGTTCTGGCGGGGCCGCCTGATCAGGTCAGGGTGCGATCGGCAGTTGGCGCTTGTGCTCGGTGAGCCGGTAGCGGTGCACGATCGACCGGAAGACCGGCTCGCTCACCTCCCTGCCCTCCAGGAAGTCCCCGATGTCGTCGTACGTCACCCCGAGCACGTCCTCGTCGGGCTTGCCCGGGGCGAGGGTCTCCAGGTCGGCGGTGGGGGTCTTCCACACCAACTCGTCCGGGGCGCCCAGCAGTTCGGCCAGGGCCCGCACCCGGCGCTTGGTCAGTCCCGCGAGCGGTACGACATCCGCCGCTCCGTCGCCGTACTTGGTGAAGAAGCCCGACACGGCCTCGGCCGCATGGTCGGTTCCCACCACCAGGCCGTTGTACGCGCCCGCGACGGCGTACTGCGCGATCATCCGCTGCCGTGCCTTGATGTTGCCGTGCACGAAGTCCTCGTGCCCGGCGTCGCGGAAGACCACCCCGCCGGCCCGGCTCGCCTCCAGCGCGGCGTCGCTCGCGGGCCTGATGTCCACGGTCAGCACCTGGTCGGCGCAGATGAAGTCGAGGGCGAGCTGCGCGTCCTTCTCGTCGGCCTGGACCCCGTAGGGCAGGCGCATGGCGTAGAACGTCGCGTCGTGCCCGGCGGCGCGGGCCTGCTCCACGGCGAGCTGGCACAGCCGCCCGGCGGTCATGGAGTCAACGCCGCCGCTGATCCCGAGGACCAGGCAGCGCAGATCCGTCGACAGCAGCCGCTCGGCGAGGAAGTCCACCCTGCGCCGGGTCTCCGCCTCGCCATCGAAGGTCTCGGACACCTGCAGGTCCCGGGCGATCTCGCGCTGCACGGCGATGGACACGGGATCGCTCACGGCGGCTCCTCATACTCGGTCGTGGCAGGCAAGCGTGAAACGCGCCCGGACGGCGGTGTATCAAGGGCGCCACGCGTGCCCCGATGCGCACTCCGGTGCCGCCGAGTCTAGGCCGTCCCATCTGCTCCTTCACCGTGATCTCGCTCTCGCGCCGGAGGGCCCCGAGGCGCCGTCGGCGGGAAAACGCTTGGACGCCGCGGGCGCCGCCGCGGGACACTGCAAGTCCTGGCCTGCCCGTTCCCGCGAGGTCACGGAGGCGACGGGACCTCCCCGCAACAGCACGCGGCGGGCTCTCGTACGACAGGTCGGGATGACGACACCGGGGGGTGGGGGATGGGATCGCCCGAAGCGCGCGAGGCTTCGCCGGGCCGGGGCTCGGTGCTCCTCGCCCTTCGTTATTACGGACGGGAGTTGGCCCGGCTGCGGCGGCTGACGGTCCCCGCGATGCTGCTGCCGGCACTCGGCAACATCGGCCTCAACTACATCGCGCCGCTGGTGGTCGCGAAGCTAGTCGGCCGCATCGCCGGCGACTCCGGTGTCGGCATCGCTTCGACACTGCCGTACGTCCTCGGTTTCGGCGGTGTCCTGCTGCTCGCCGAGGCGGTGTGGCGCATCGGCCTGCACTTCCTGAACCGTCTCGACGCCCACGGGATCGAGCACCTGTACGTGATCGGGATGGACGAACTGTTCGCCAAGGACGCCGCGTTCTTCCACGACAACTTCGCCGGGTCGCTGACCAAACGGGTGCTCAGCTTCGCCTCCCGCTTCGAGGACTTCATCGACACGCTGGCCTTCCAGGTGGTGGGCAGCTTCGTTCCGCTGGTGTTCGGGTCGGTGGTGCTGTGGCGCTACGAACCGCTCCTCGTACTCGGGCTCGTGGCGATGATCGCGCTGACGGCGCTGTGCGTGGTGCCGCTGATCCGCCGCCGCCAGGCACTCGTCGACCGGCGCGAGGAGGCGATCGCCCGGGTGTCCGGCCATGTGGCCGACAGCCTCATGAACATGGACACGGTCCGGGCGTTCGCCGCAGAGCAGCACGAGGCAGCCGAACACCGCTCGCGCGTCGCGACGTCGCGACGGCTCACGCTCAGGTCGTGGGACTACGGCAACCTGCGCATCGACACGGTGGTCGCGCCGCTGTCCGTGCTGACCAACGCGCTGGGGCTGCTGCTCGCGGTCGCACTGGGCGGCGGCGAGCACGGCGTGGAGGCGGTCGTGGTCGCCTTCACGTACTACACCAACGCGACGCGGATCATGTTCGAGTTCAACCAGATCTACCGCCGCTTGGAGAGCTCGATGACGGAGGCGGCACAGTTCACCGAGCTGCTGCTGACACCGCCGAGCGTCCTCGACCCGCCGTCGCCGGAGCCGCTGCTGTCCCGGCCCGCCGACGTCCGCTTCGAGCAGGTGACCTTCGCCCACGCGGGCGCCGAACCGCTCTTCGAGGGCCTGGACCTGGCGGTGCCCAGCGGGGCGAGGATCGGTCTCGTCGGCCGTTCCGGCGGGGGCAAGACCACACTGAGCCGACTGCTGCTGCGGATGACGGACATCGACGCCGGCCGGATCCTGATCGGCGGTCAGGACATCAGCAGGCTGCGCCAGGCCGACCTGCGCAGCCTGATCGCCTATGTGCCGCAGGACCCGGCGATGTTCCACCGCACGCTGCGGGACAACATCGCGTTCGCCCGGCCGGGCGCCACCGACGCCGAGATCCGCCGCGCGGCCGACGCGGCGCATGTCTCGGAGTTCGCCGACGCGCTGCCGGACGGCTTCGACACCATGGTGGGCGAGCGCGGCATCAAGCTCTCCGGCGGGCAGCGTCAGCGGGTCGCCCTCGCCCGGGCCATCCTGCGCGACGCGCCGATCCTGCTCCTCGACGAGGCGACCAGCGCCCTGGACTCCGAGAGCGAGCTCCTCGTCCAGGAGGCGCTGTGGCGGCTCATGGACGAGCGGACCGCGCTGGTGGTGGCCCACCGGCTGAGCACGGTCGCCACCATGGACCAACTCGTCGTCCTCGACCGCGGACGCATCATCGAACAGGGCACCCATCAGGAGCTGCTCGCCTCGGACGGCGCCTACGCGAAGCTCTGGCAGCACCAGTCGGGCGGCTTCCTCGACGACAGCCCGGCCGGGGCCGACCTGCACTGAGCGCGGCGGACCCAACGGGCCTGCGGCGTACAGGACTTGGGAGCGTGTATCACCTCGGCCCTGAGGTCCGGCGGCTGTCGGCAGAAGCCAGTGGGGAGGAGGAGACGACGGTATTCTCCTGCCAGTGGTTGGCGCGACGGGGGCAGGTCGACATGCGGTTCATCTTCGTCCACGGGACTGGTGTGCGGCGCGAGCGCTACGAGAAGCTGGCCGACCTGGTGTCCACCGGACTGAGGGCCCGGCTGCCCAAGGCCGAACTGGAGTCGGTCTACTGGGGAGACGCGCATGGCGCCGAACTGAGCGCGGGCGGCGCCTCCGTCCCGGGCGCCGACCGGGTGCGCGGAGCAGAGGGTGCCGGCAGCCCGCTCGACGAGGAGACCGCCACCTGGGCCCTCCTGCTGGCCGATCCGCTCTGCGAACTGAGAGTACTGGCCGAGTGCGCGGCCGCATCCGAGGACGAGTTGGAGGCGCCCGGCGTCAGGGGCGTGGGCAGCCAAGTCGCGGAGCGGATCGATGAGTTGACAGCCGACACGGCGCCGAGCGGTGAGCTCGCGCTGCTGCTCGGAGCCACCGGCCTGGCAGGCAGCTACCCGTCGGCCGTCGAACAGGTCGCCGCATCCGCCGAGTTCGCGGATGCGTGCGGCGCCGTGGCCAATGCGCCCGGGCTGAGTGAACTCGTCTCCGCGACCGCACGGGCCGTGGTCGCCGGCGCGCTCGCCGGAGCGGGCGACGAAGCGTGGTGCACCGGGGACGAACGCGACAAGCTCGTCGATCTCGTCGTCGCCCGGCTCGGCGGCACCGGACGCTTCCCCGGAGGCCGTGCCGCGGCCGTGCTGGGCGCCCTCGCCCTGCGGCTGACGACCCAGCCGGCGCTGGACCACTGGAGGACACCGCTGACCGCCCGTGCGGTGCCGGCGCTCGGTGACATCCTGCGCTACCAGGCGAGAGGCGGGCCGCTGCGCGACCACCTGGAACGCGTGATCACGTCGAGCCCCGAACCCGCGGTGGTCATCGGTCACAGCCTGGGCGGGATCGCCCTGGTGGACCTCTGTGCCCTCGCCGCCATCGGACAGACCGCCACGCCCCGGCCGCACCTGCTGGTGACGGTCGGCTCCCAGGCGCCCTTCCTCCACGAACTCGGCGCGCTCACCGGGCTCCCACCCTCGGCCGGACTGCCACCCGGCTTTCCGCGCT
The DNA here is from genome assembly GCF_052543295.1 of Streptomyces sp. SAS_270. Lineage (NCBI taxonomy): Bacteria > Bacillati > Actinomycetota > Actinomycetes > Kitasatosporales > Streptomycetaceae > Streptomyces > Streptomyces sp. SAS_270. Next base: position 65,256 of record NZ_JBMNDS010000038.1, on the reverse strand, counting down.
GGCTCAACATCTACGACCGCAAGGACCTGCTCGCCTACCGGGCCGAGCCCGTCTTCCCCGGCGATCCCAGAGTCACCGACCACGAAGTCAGCAGCCGGCAGCCCTTCCCGCTCAGCCACAGCGCCTACTGGAAGCTCGATGCGGTGTACCACCGGATCGTGGAGGAGACCGAGGCGTCGACGTGAGCGCGTCCGACGCGTTTGACGTGTCCGATGACGTGTCCGATCCGATCGATCCGCGACGGGTGTTCGCGCTCGTCGTCGGCATCGAGTCCTACGGGATCAGCCCCACCTGGGACCTGCCCGGAGCGGCACGGGACGCCGTGCGCTTCGCCGACTGGCTCACCGCCGGCACAGGCGTCCCCGAGGATCAAGTGCACCTCCTGCTGGCCCCGTTGGAACGGACCCGGCCGGATCTGGAAGGCCGGACCTACCGCGAACCCAGCAAGGACCGGGTCGAGCGGCTCCTCTTCAAGGAACTGCCCGACTGCGACGGTGACCTGCTCTGGATCTACTGGGCCGGGCACGGCTATCTCGACCACACACACCAGATGCTGCTCCCTTACGCGGACGCGACCCGCGACTGGACCACTCATCTCAATCTGGAGGCGACGCTGCGCTGGTGGAAGTCGGCAGGCCCGGCCGACGGCCGCTTCCGCCGGCAGATAGCCATCGGCGACGCCTGCCGGGTCGACTCCCGAGCCGCCAGGAAGCTCACCTTCGGAAACAACGGCTACGGGGCCAGGCCGCCCGATCCGCGCCGACGCCAGTTCACCCTGTATGCCTCGCACGCCGGCGAACTCGCGCAGAACCTCGCCGACCGCGGTGCCGGCCAGTTCACCGACACGCTTCTGCGCCGGCTGAAGGGGGCCACGCTGGAGCAGAGCGTCCACGGACTGGTGGGCATCGCCCGCTCCGTGCAGGCCGACCTGCGAGAGCTGCGGGCACGCGGACTCGCATGGCAGCACCCGCAGTTCGTCATCGACCGCGACTGGAGCGGATCCACCATCCTCGGCGAGCGCTGGACGGATCCGCACACGGCCGGGCCCGGGGCGCCGCGCCTCGACCAGCCGGCCTGGGACGAACTGGCACCGCTGCTGCGCGCCCCGGACGTCCCCGCCCACACCTACGACGCCTATCGATGGGCTTTCGAGATCACCGGCTGCGCCTTTCCGGCCCACCGGGGCCTGCCGCCCGGCGGACTGGCAGGCATCGCCCATGACCTCGACGCACGGCAGGGCCGCCGACCGGACATGCCCTTGACCCTGCCCTTCGTACAGCTCCTCGCGAGGCGCTCGGCCGACGCCCAGTGGGCGCGAGAGGCGGCTGCCTGGGTCGAGAGGACCCGCTCACGCCTGGGGGCCGCCCCCGTTCCCGTACCGCCGGGGCCGGATCCGGAGGTCGTAGCCCTGCATCTGAGGCTGGAGCCCGACGCCGAACACGACGGCGTGCACTGGGCGCGCATGTGGCTCCACCGCGACGGGCGCTTCGAGGCCGTAGCGGAATCGGAGCGGCCGCTGACGATGGTGGAGATACGGCAGGAGCTGGCCCGGTACCTGCTGACGGCATCCGCGCAGGAGGTGCGACGCATCGAGTTCCACCTGCCGTTCCGGCTCCTTGAGGAGGAGTTCGAATGCTGGCGGCTGCCCATCGGCAGGCGCGGCAAGCCGGTCGAACTCGGCTGCCACTTCGAGGTGGTGGTGCGCTGCCCGGACGAGCGCGACGGTGTGGCGGGCGCGCTCTGGCACCGCAAGTGGCAGTGGTTCAAGGCCCATGGAGGGCACGACCCCGAGGCGGTCGTCGAACTCGCCGACGAGGCGGTCTCCGAGACACTGGGTACGGTCCTGCAGGCCACCGAGCCGCCGGTCTGCGTGCTGGCCGACGTGTCCCGCCAGCGGCTGCTGGACACCCTCGACGCGGTACTCGACGCGGGCGTCCCGATCGCGGTGTGGCGGCGGCGCGGCCCCGGCCGGGGCGGGCTCGGAGCCGAGCTGGCCGACGAGAAGAAGGGCCTGGACGTGCGCCAACTCCCGGCCCTGCTGCGGAAGTCGAGAATTCCGCGCCCCGGCGCTTCGGCCGAGGGAGCGTGTCCGTCCCCCTATCCTCTGGCCCTGATGTGGGACGACCCCGAGCGTGTACCCGAGAGGCGGCCGCTGTCATGACGGCGAAGGACTGGTGGATCTACGACGGGGCCGGCAGCGCCGAGTCCAGGCGGGCCAGATTGGCCGAACAGGCCCCGCCCTGGCGGGAGTTCAGAGGAGTCCCGGACCCCGAGTACCGGCCTCCGGGGCTCGACGACGACGCCTGGCGGGAGTCGTGGCGGCGCGGCACGGGATACGTACCGGACCTCGCGGAACAGGAGGCCGTCAACACCGCCCTCTACTTGCGCCGCCCGCTGCTGGTCACGGGCAAGCCCGGCGTCGGCAAGTCCACGCTCGCGTACAGCATCGCCGCGGACCTGGAACTCGGCCCCGTGCTGCACTGGCCCATCACCAGCCGCAGCACCCTGCGCGACGGGCTCTACCAGTACGACGCCATCGGCCGCCTCCACGACGCCAACCTGCGCAACCTGGGGCGGACGGCGAGGACTCCGGTCGACCCGTCCCTCGCGCCCTACCTCCGCCTCGGGCCCCTGGGGACCGCACTGCTCCCGCAGGAGCGGCCCCGGGTGCTGCTCGTCGACGAGATCGACAAGAGCGACATCGATCTGCCCGGCGACCTGCTCACGGTGTTCGAGGAGGGGGCTTTCGAGATTCCCGAACTGGCGCGGGTCGCGGCGCAGGAGCCGCAGGTGCGCATCGGCACCCACGACGACTCCGAGGCCCGCGCCCTGGTGAGCCGTGGGCGGGTGCGGTGCATGTCGTTCCCCGTGGTCGTCCTCACCAGCAACGGGGAACGGGACTTCCCGCCGCCGTTCCTGCGCCGGTGCATCCGGCTGCACCTGGAGCCGCCGGGCGCGGAGAAACTGACGCAGATCGTGCGGCGGCGGCTGCGGCTGGGCGACGAGGAGAGCGAGTGCCACCGCGATCTCGTCGAGGCCTTCGTCGAGCGGCGGCTGGACGGCGACCTGGCCACCGACCAGCTCCTCAACGCCGTACAACTCCGTCTGAAGGGCGCATGGTCCGACACCGCCGATCAGGACCGGTTCCTGGAGACGGTTCTCCAGCGGCTCACCGGCCCGACCTCCGTCTAACGGGCCCGGCCATGCTGGAGGAACTGCGCGCCGCACTGCGGGAGTCGGGTGTCGAGGCCGGCCCGGAGGAACTCGCCGACATCCTGTGGCTGGCCGAGCGGGTCGGCGCCGGTGCCGGGCCGTCGCGCAGCGCCGGGGACGGGCAGCCGGCCACCGGGGAGCAGACGCCGCTCCCGGCGCAGCAGGGTGCGCCGAACGCGGGCGCGTCCCGCTCCGGCGTGCGCCACTACAGCCCCGCGGCCGACGAGGATGACGAGGCGGGCACGGCGCGTGGCGAAGCCGTCCGGGTGCGCCGGGCCAAGGCGCTGGACAACTCCCTCGCGCTGGTGAAGGCGCTGCGTCCACTGGGCAGGAGAACCGTCACCGGAGTCACCGGAACCGAACTCGACGAGGACCGCACCGTCACCGCCAGCGTCGAGCAGCGCATGATGACGCCGGTCCTGAAGCCACGCCGCGACCGTTGGCTCGACCTCGCGCTGGTCGTCGACACCCACCACTCCATGCTCCTCTGGCACGACCTGGTCGCCGAGCTGAGCCATGCCCTCGCCCGCTCGGGCGTCTTCCGCGACGTCCGCACCTGGTTCCTCGGCGGCACGGACGGCGCGAGCACCCCATACGTCGCCTCGGCGCGGGGCGGCGAGCCGCGCAGGCCCCAGGAGGTCGCCGATCCCACCGGCCACCGGCTCATCGTGGTCGTGACGGACGCGGTGGCCGCGGGGTGGCGCGAGGGGCAGGTGCACGACGTCCTGCGGCAGTGGGCCACGCACAGCCCCGTCGCCCTCGCGAACGTGCTGCCGCGGCGCCTGTGGGGCAGCACGACGCTGACCCCGGAAGGCATCCTCGTCCGGGCCGGCCGGCCTGCCGCCCCCAACGTGTCCTGGAACCTGCTTCCGACCCGGCCCACGGAACGTCAGTCCGCGCGCGGGCGGTCCCGGGGCCCGGGTCCGTACGACCCGGCCCAGCGCACGGCGATCCCCCTCGTGGAGGTCTCGCCGGCCGGGCTGCGCACCCTCGCGTCGCTCGTCGCGGGCGGCGGACGCTGGCGCCGGATGTCCTGTCTGACCATCGGCCGCACGCAGGCCGGCACGAACCCGCCGCCCGCGCCGAGAGGGAACGTCGCCGACGGCACCGAGGCACTGCGCCGCTTCCAGGAGAGCGCCTCGCCGCTCGCCCAGGAACTCGCCGGATACCTGTCGGCCGTCCCGCTGACGCTGCCCGTCATGGCTCTCGTGCGCCGCGTCATGCTGCCCCGCTCCGAGCACGGGCACCTCGCGGAGGTCGCCCTCGGGGGGCTCCTCGCTCCCTGGCAGGCGGCGGGCGAGCAGCCGGTCCAGGACATGGCGCGGTTCACCTTCGACTTCCTTCCCGGCGTACGGGAGGCGCTGCTGGGGTCCCAGCTTCGGCACGAGGTGACCGCGGTGCAGGACCTGGTACGCCGGGAGGTCGCCCAGTACATCGAGAACCGCCCCGGGACTTCTGGCGGTGACTTTCCCGCGGTGCGTACGCGCACGGGTGGGGCGGGCGCCGAAGGACGAGCAGTCGGGGCAGGAGCCGACGGGCGGGGCCGGACGGTCCGTGAGGGCGCCCTACCGTTCGCCGACTCGGGCGAGCCCGCGCATCGGCTGCCGGGCGTGCTGGAAGCGGGGGCCATCGAACTCGGGGTGCATCAGATGTCCCTGCCGGGCTCGGACACGTTCCCGCCCGGGATCCCGCCCTACGTCGCGCGCGATCACGACGGCCCCCTGCGCGAGGCCGTCAGCAGGGCCGCTGCCGGGGAGCGAGTGTGCGTGATCCTGATCGGACATTCCCTGTCGGGCAAGACACGTTCGGCCTGGGAGGCGATCCGCACGCTGCCGTCGGAATGGCGGCTTCGTGCCCCCGCTGATGAGACGAAGGCACTGGAGAGCATGCGCGAGGCGGGGCCGCGCACGGTGCTCTGGCTCGACGACCTCGATCGGTTCCCCCTCGGGGGGAGGCTCTTCGACGGGGAAGTGACACCAGGGCTGGTGCTGGCGACCGTGCGATCCGCCCGTTGGGCGCTGGACGAGCTGACCGACCGGGTCAGGGACGGGGTGACGCTCATCCACGTGCCGCGTGCCTTCAGCGAGAGTGAACGAGAGCGCGCGCGGTCGGCGTGGGCGGCGGGCGGTGGCTCTGCCGCGGTGGAGGCTCCGGACGGCAGGGTTCTGGAGCGGCTGATGCTCCGGCCGGTGTTCCTGGAGGCCTACGACAGCATGCCACGCACCACGCGAGCGGTGATCGACGCGGCCGTCGACGCCGCCCGTCTGGGCCATCGATCTCCCTTGTCCCCCCAGCTGTTGCTGCATGCGGCAACGGGCTATGCGAGGGATGGTGGACGTGATGCGGAAGTGACCAACGAGGCCCTGGAGAGAGCTACCAGTCCGCTTCTCGGCGGGACGAGTCTCCTTGTACGCGGCCGTCGAAAGAGCGGAGAGGCGTACAAGGTGGACGCCTTCGTCCTGCAACTGCTGTCGGAGGGCCGGCGCGACGCGTTCCCCGAGACCTTGTGGGAAGCGCTGGAGCAGCATGCGGCGAGGCTGGACCTGGCAGCCGTCATCCAGTCGGTTCGGGAACTGGGTCTCACGGAAGTGGCGCAGCGACTTGCCCGGCGGCTGGCCCCCGACCCGGATCTGATGACGGTCACGCTCTTGGCGGGTGACCTCGAACTGGGCTCGGGGGTGGTGATCGCTCCCGACCTCATCGTGGCCCCGGCCCGGCTCCTGGGTGGAGTCTCGGGACCTCTGCACGTCCTGCCCCGACTGCAGGGGCAGGCGGTCCCGTATGTGGCCGAGCGTTCTCTGGTCCGGCCGGACAGCAACCTGGCGCTGGTGAGGGTGACGGACTCCCGATGGGGGGTGGGGCTCCGGGGAAGTCAGTCGACGGGTCACATCGCGACGCTCGGTCAAGTGAAGTTGCGCCAGGGCAGACGATTCACGGTGGTGGCCGACGCCGCTGGTCCCCGGACGGGGGGAGGTCGTTCCACCTACGTCGACACACAGGTGGGCGGACAGAACCGGCTGGAGGCGCAGGGGCCGGTGAGCCCGGCGGTCGACGGCGTCCTTGGGTCCCCGGTGCTGGACGAGGACGGAAGGGTCGCCGGCCTGGTGACCAACGTCGTCGACGGTGTCTTCCTCGTGGCGACGGCCGAGGAGATCGAGAGCATGTGGGCGGTGTTCCGGGCAGAACAGAGTGAGCGGCCCGACCCCGTACAGGCCCCTGCTGAACCTGAGCCCGTCCGTGTGGAGAGCCGGCCCGGGGACAGCGCGCCCACGCGAGAGAGCGGCAGCCGAACCCTGGGGAGGGTCCCCTTGCTGGCCCGACTGGAGGCGAGGGACCGCAGGGAACTCCTGTCGTTGGGCCCGCAGGTGGAATACCGGCCACGCACGATCCTCATGCACCAGCAGGAGCCGACCACGCATGTGCTCTGCCTGGTGGGCGGGTGGACCAAAGTGACAGCCATCGCGCCCAATGGATATGAGGCACTGCTCGCTCTACGCGGACCGGGTGATGTCGTGGGAGAGGAGTCGGCGATTCTCGAACATCCCCAGGCGGCGACGGTGACCGCACTGGAGACGGTGAGTGCTGTGGTCGTCAGCGGCGAGCGTTTCCGGGGCTTCATGGCCGAACGCCCCGAAGTGGCCCGTGAAGTGCTGAAATTGGTCACGGAGCACATGCGTGCCGCCGACCGCCGCAGGCTGGAGTTGTCCTCGTTGAACGTGCGGGAGCGGTTCGCGGCGTTGCTCCTGGACCTGGCGAGAACTCACGGCCGACGAACCACCGAAGGCATCGAGTTGGCCATCCCCCTGTCCCAGCAGGAGTTGGCCGGCTCTGTGGGCGCCAGCCGGGAAATGGTCCAACGCCTCCTCCGGGAGCTGCGTGACCGCGGAGCCGTGGTGACGCGCCGACGGACCCTGGTGATCGAACGCCCCGACGTGCTGCGGAGGATCGCGGGCGACGCCCTTGACACTTGAGCGGACCATGATCAGCTGAGCACGTCCAGATCGTCCAGACTAGGCAGGTCGACAATGGTGGTTTCTCCGGACGGCAGACCTTCGGGCCGACTGGTTCAGGTGGAGGCACACGGCCTCGACGTGATCGGCGACGCCGAGCGCAAGGGCTCCCCGCGCACCCTCTTCTGGCCCTGGTTCGGGGCCAACGTCTCGATTCTGGGCCTCAGTTACGGGGCATTCGCGCTGGGCTTCGGCATCTCGTTCCGGCAGGCGCTGCTCGCCGGTGTGATCGGCATCGTGTTCTCCTTCCTCCTGTGCGGCTTCGTCGCGGTCGCAGGCAAGCGGGGATCCGCGCCGACCATGGTGCTCAGCCGCGCCGCGTACGGAGTCCGCGGAAACCGGCTGCCGTCGGTGATCTCCTGGATGCTCACCGTCGGTTGGGAGACGGTGCTCACCGCGCTCGCGGCCATGGCCACAGCGACCGTCTTCGGGCGGCTCGGCTGGGGCGGCGGCACCGAGACGAAGGTGGTCGCGCTGATCGTGGTCGGCGCGCTCACCGTGGCCGGCGGGGTGGCGGGCTTCGACCTGATCATGCGGATGCAGACGGTGATCACCGTGGTCACCGGGGTGCTCACGGTCGTCTACATCGCGCTCGTGGCCGACCACATCCACTGGCACACCGTCAACGCCGTACCGGCGGGCTCCACACAGGCGTTCATCGGAGCACTGGTGTTCATGATGACCGGCTTCGGTCTCGGCTGGGTCAACGCCGCCGCGGACTACTCCCGCTATCTGCCGCGCCGTTCCTCCGGCCGAGGGGTGATCGGCTGGACCACCTTCGGGGCCAGCCTCGCGCCACTGCTCCTGCTGGTCTTCGGCCTGCTGCTCGCGGGTTCCTCCGGCGATCTCGACAAGGCGGTCGCCGCGGACCCGATCGGCGCGCTGACCACCATCCTGCCCACCTGGTTCCTCATCCCGTTCGCCGCCGCGGCCGTCCTGGGGCTGGTCGGCGGCGCCGTACTCGACATCTACTCCTCCGGTCTCGCGCTGCTCGCGGCCGGCCTGCGCGTACCGCGCCCGGTGGCCGCGCTCGTCGACGGCGCCCTGATGACCGCCGGCTCCGTCTACATCGTCTTCTTCAGCGACGACTTCCTGGGCCAGTTCATCGGCTTCCTGACCACCCTGGGTGTCCCTGTCGCCGCCTGGTGCGGAGTGATGCTGGCCGACCTCGCGCTGCGTCGCCGCGACTACGACGAGGGTGATCTGTTCCGTCGCGAGGGTCGCTACGGCGACGTCGCGGTGGTACCGCTGCTGCTCACCCTCGCCGCCACCGTGCTGGGCTGGGGTCTGGTCACCAACGGCGCCGCCGGCTGGCTGGACTGGCAGGGCTACCTGCTCCAGCCGCTCGGCCTGGGCGGCAGGACGGGCGCCTGGGCGTACGCCAACCTCGGCGTACTGGCCGCGCTCGTGCTCGGCTTCCTCGGCACGCTGCTCCTGAGCCGGGGACGCGTCCGCACCCAGGAACAGCAGGACCCGAGCCCGGCGGTGAGCGAGGAGGTGCTCGGCGCATGACCGCCGGCACACATCCGTCCGCCGGGCTGCTCGCCGTCATCGACATGCAGCGCGTGTTCGCCGAGCCGGACAGCCCCTGGGCGACCCCGCGCTTCGACGCCGCCGCCGCGGGCGTACGGCGGCTGCTGCCGGTCTTCGGGGAACGCGCCACCTTCACCCGGTTCGTCGCGCCCGACAAGCCCGCCGGGATCTGGCGCGCGTACTACGAGCAGTGGCCCTTCGCGCTGCGCCCGCCGCACTCCCGCCTCTGGGAGCTGACCGACGAATTCGCCGCACGCGCCCCGCACGTCATGGACGCCACGACCTTCGGCAAATGGACCCCGGAACTGGCCGAACGGGTCGGCGCCGGGGGCCGGTTGCTGCTGGCCGGCGTCAGCACGGACTGCTGCGTGCTCTCCACCGCCCTCGCCGCAGCGGACGCCGGGACCGAGGTGTGGGTGGTGGCCGACGCCTGCGCGGGCGTCGACGACGACACGCATGCGGCGGCCCTGCGGGTGATGGGCCTGTACGGGCCGCACATCCGCGTGGTCACCGTGGACGACGTCCTCACGGAAGCGGGAAGGACAATGATCCCGTGACCGCGGTCCAGGGAAGCCCGGTTGCGGGGCGACTGGTTCCTGGCGGCCCGGCGCACCGGCCGGGCGGCCGACGGCGTGGAACACGTCGCCGGCCGGCTCGACCCCAATCACTTCCAGCTGTCCTCGACTTCGGCTGATCGCAGGCCCGCTGTACCTGCTACTCGCCCGACGGTGACGTCAGCGGAACACCCAGGGCCACCGGGGTGCCGAAGTTCGGCGTGCCGTCGGCATTCCACGTGAACTTCTGCGCTCTGGTGCTGCGGTTCATGTCGCAGCCCCCGCTCGCGGAACTGTTGGCGTGGTAGACCATCCAGTCCTCGGTCCCGTCGGGCGACTTGAAGAAGCCGTTGTGGCCGGGACCGTACACGCCGTTGGCGTTGGAGCGCTGGAACACCGGGTTCGGCGACTTGACCCAGGAAGAGGAGCTGAGCGGGTCGCCGCCGTTGTAAGTGAGCATCCCCAGCTTGTAGTCGGGCGTGGAACAGTGGCTGGCGGAGTAGACGATGAACGTCTTGCCGCCTCGCTGGAGGACTTCGGCGCCCTCGTTGACCGCGCCACCCACCGTCTCCCAACTGTAGGTCGGGCTGGACAGCACCCGGCGGCTGCCGCTCGCGGTCCACGGGTTCGACAGCGGCCGGATGAACATGGGCTGCGAGCCGTTGTAGAAGGTGCCCAGGAGATACAGGTTGCCGTTCAGCTGCAGGATGCTCGGGTCCAGCTCCCAGGTGTTGTCCTGGGTCGGGTCGAGCAGGTCGGCCTTGAAGCTGTAGGGCCCCATCGGGTCGAGGCCGGCGCTCTCCAGCACATGGATCCGCTGGGTGCCCAGGTCGTACGGCTCCTGCCCGGCCGTGTAGTAGAAGTACCAGCGCTTCCCGTTGGGGCCGTCGAGCAGGTGGAACTCCGGGGCCCACATCGTGCCCGCCCCGCTGGGCCGGGTCAGGTTGAAGATCACCTGGTCGGTGGCCGTGGCGAGGCCCGCCAGCGTGGGGGCCTTGCGCATGGTGATCGTCGAGTTCCAGGTCGTGGTGGCGAGGTAGTAGTACCCGTTGTAGTAGGTCAGCCAGGGGTCGGGACCGTGCTGGGAGAGCGGGTTGGTGAAGGTGTGCGTGCCCGTCCCGCCACCGCTGAAGCCCGCCAGCCGCCACACCCTGCCGTTCGCGGCGGAGCACGGCAGCTGCACCAGGCCGGTGTCGGAGGCCGACGAACCGCCGCTCGGCGTCACGCACTTGCCGGAGCCGACGGAGACCAGGTTGAAGGTCTTGTCGGCGCCGGTCACCGACACCGGCACGAGCCGCCACTGCTGGTTCGTGCCTCCGTGACAGGGCCACTGGATGATCGTGGCGTTGTCCGCGGTGGACGCGCCGTAGACGTCCACGCACTGGCCGGACTGGGTGCTGATCGTGTACGTGTCGGTCGTTCCCGTGATCTGTGTGAAGCCGAAGCTCTGGTTCGCCGCCCCGGCGCCGCAGGTGAAGGCGCGCAGTTGGGTCCCGTTGACCGACGAACTGCCCGGCAGATCCAGGCAGTTGCCGCCGTTCTGGTTCACCCCCGCCGAGGTGAACGCGACGGCGGCGGACGCGGGCGACGGCGCCACGAGGAAGGCGACCACCATGGTGAGTACGGCGATGAGCGCGGCGGAGCATCTGGAACGAGTCACTGCTGCACATCCCTTCAGGGTCCGTAGACCTTCGCTTCGAGGAGGCCGACGGAGTTGGTGCCGTTACCCGTGAGGACCACCCGTAGTCGGGTCGTGTCGACGGCGTCGAAGGTGACGGTGTTGTACTGGTTCTTCGCCAGCGCGTAGGTGCTCGCACCGGGCACGTCGACGTAGGCGCTGCCGTTCCAGTACTGGAGCTTCCAGGAGGCGGGCATGTCGATGCCCTGGTCGTCGTCGAAGAAGTACACCTCGGCGTGGTTGACGGTCTTCGCCGACGGCCAGGTCAGCTCGGCCCACTGCTGTCCGGTCTCCGGCCAGGTGCCCCAGCGCGGGTTCACGGTGTCGTTGGAGGACGGCGGGTCGATGCCGTCGTTGACCGCGGTGACGCTCTCCCAGGGGGAGGTGTACGACGCGGACGCCGTAGCGGACGTCGCCTGGTTGGCCGGTGGCTGGACGCCACCCCGGTTGAAGACCTTGACCTCGGTGAGCCCCGTCTTGGCCCCGGAGGCGTTGGTGGCCAGGATCCGTACCCGCTGGGCGCTGATCGACGGGAACTGCACCAGGTTGTAGTTGGCCCGCGGCGCGGAAGGGGTCTTGGCCTGGCCGGGGACGGTCACCCAGGAACTGCCGTTGTAGTACTGGATGGTGTACGCCGACGGCGCCCGGTACGTCGTACTGGCGGGGCGGCTGTCCTTGAAGTACACGCGCACCTCGTTGAACGTACGGGCGGTGTTGAGGTTCAGCTCGTACCAGTCCTGGCTGTTGGGGGAGCCGCCCGCGCCCCAGAACGGTTCGTTGGTGGGATAGCCGTCCACGGCGCCGGCGGTGTTGCTGCCGGACCCCGTGTAGGAGGCGGACACCGTGGCCCCGGAGGCGAGGTTGCTCAGGTCGGCGGTCAGGTCGACCCCGGCCTTGGCGAGCATGTCGACCATCCTGGGGCTGTTCTGCACCACCTGGTTGGGGGCCTTCAGCCCTGTGACGGCCGTGTGGTGGGTGACCGTGCCGCTGGTGGTGACGTCGCCGGTGGCGGGGTCCCAGGTGAAGGGCACCAGCGAGCTGACGGTGGCGGCCCGGCTGCCGTTGACGTAGATCGAGTAGCCCTCCGGGACGCCGGGGTAGCGCACGACCCCGTCGGCCGGGTCGTCCCAGACGATGGACAGGTCGGCACCCCGGTAGCGGAGGTTGTTGACGGTGAAGTGGTCCCAGCCGATGTCGATCGGCGAGAGCTCGACCTTGGCGTCGTTGCGCGGGCGCAGACCGGCGACGTCCTCGATCACCGTCCAGTTGCTGCTGCCCAGGATGTTGTGGTGGATCCAGGACCGGTAGTCGATCGAGCTGCCGTTCCAGTCGGCCCAGAACTCGTTGGCGTCGGGCCACTGGGTGTTGCCGCCGATGTACTGCGCCCAGGTGTTCCAGTAGAGCAGCTTCTTGTAGTCGGTCGCGGTCATCCAGGAGTTGGGGTAGTTGCGCAGCACCGAGGAGTAGAGCCGGAACTGGACGGTGGAGTTGATGGTGGAGAAGTTGTTGGAGCCCGGGTTGCCGGCATCGGCCGCCGCCTTCTTGTCGACCTGGTTGGCCGTGTAGAAGGGGAAGACGGGGTACTGCGCCGGGTCGTCGAACAGGCGCAGGGCCTGCTTGTACGTCGAGGTGTTGGGGACGGCTCCGACCGAGAACGGGTAGTAGTTGTTGATCTCCTTCCAGGGAACCCACTCGTTCGTCGACTTGAGGCGGTGCTCGAACAGCTGCCGGTTCGGGTTCCACAGCACGTTGACGATGGCGTCCTTGATCTGTGTCGCCAGGGTGCGCATCTCGGTGGCCTTGGCCGTGTTGCCGGTCGCCTCGTACGCCTGGGCGGCGGCCAGTGCGCCGCTGTACTGGTAGGCGGACTCGGCGCGGTCCATGTTGCCGGGCTTCCAGTGGAAGGAGACCGCGTCGGCGTCGTTGCCGGTCAGGGCGCCCCAGTCGTACTCGATGAGTTTGTTGTTGTCGTGGTCGTAGGTGGCGAGTTGACCCTTGACGTCGCCCTCGGCGTAGTGGGCCAGGCTGGCGGCGATCGCGGGCTGACCGCCATGGATCTGGTAGCTCTTCCAGGCCGCCTCGGCGATGTACTGGGTGTAGCTGTTGGACCAGTTCTCCGGGTCACCCGGGTTGTCGAGGAAGCGGCCGCCCTTGGAGATCTGCCCGACGCTCAGCCAGTCCCCGTACGCGTAGGCCGGGTTGCGCAGGTACTTCAGGTCGTCGATGTGCATGGGCTGGGTGAGCGCGATCGCGTTGTTGTAGCCGAGGACGCCCTCGGTCGAGGTCGGGAACTGGAAGGTCTGACCGGGGATGTCGGCGTCGAGGTTGTTGAAGCGCATCAGCCACCAGCGGTAGTAGATGCTCTTCTTGATCGCGGGCTCGGGCACGTCGATGTAGGGCACGTTCTGCGCCCACCACAGGTTGTAGGCCCTGACGTGGGTGGCGAAGGCGGTCGCGGGGGAGTAGCCCGCGTAGGCGTTGTACTCGGTGAGGGACTCCGGGATCTCGTCGGTGACGAAGCCCATCACCACCTTGGTCGTCACTGTGGCCCCGGCCGCGATCGTCACGGAGCGGTTGAGGCCACCGCTGGAGACGCTGAAGCCGTCGCCGGTCAGCCGCGGCTTGATGGTGGTGAGGTTGTTGTAGGCGTTCACCTGCCCGGTCAGCTCGCTGCCGGTGCCTGCGGTGGCGTACGGCGAAGTGGCCCGTAATTGCAGGGTGGTCGAGCTGCTGCCGTTGTTCTTGATCGACAGGTTGGTCACGGCGACGTTGTTGTCGGTGATGAACTTGGTCTGGTCGACGGTGACGGAGCCGCTGGTGTGCACGCTCTTCCAGTGGCTGGGCGTCTGCCTGCGCTGGGAGACCTGTTCGGTGAAGGTGCCCGGGGTGATCGCGACGGTGTAGGCGTTGTTGTCGCTGATGCTCTCCCAGTAGGCGACCTTGCCGGCGAAACCGAGTTTGGAGGGGTCGTGCTCCTTCATGAAGACCGCGCGGCCACGGCTCATCAGCCAGGGGCCGGCCGGGTCGTCGCCGGAGCGGGCCAGCAGACGGTCCATCCAGAAGTCGGTTCCCGAGCTCTCCGCGTCGTAGATGCTGCGCATCATGTCGCCCGGTGTGTAGGCGACGGGCGGTGCCGGGATCGCGGGTCCGCCGAAGGTGGGGAACCCGATGGTCTGCGCGGCGGCGGCCGGGGTCGCGGTCAGGCCGGAGCCGAGGACGAGCAGCAGCGCGATGAGGAGGCACTTCATCCGTCTGCGTCGTACCAGGAGGGTGTGCGGTTTGCTCATCGGATACTCCCTGTCCCGTTGACAACAAGCGTTGGCTCGCGATGGCACCGGTGTTCATGACCCGAGGAGTGCTGAAAAACGACCTAAAAGGTTTTCGCAACGTAGAAGCGAGCTGATGAAGTGTCAAGAGGGGTGGCTGAGGCCCGAGTTGGCCGACGCACGGTTTCAGGACAACGGCGCCGTGGATCCTCTGATCTCCAGACGGCACGGCAGGGTCTCGACCCCCGAGCGGTGCGCTCCCGAGATCGCGGTGAACAGGGCGTGCGCGGCCGCGCGGCCGACCTGTTCGAGGTTCATGTCGACGCTGGTCAGCGGCGGGCGAGAGCCGGACGTCAGGACCTGCCAGTTGTCGAAGCCCATGACCGCCACGTCCTCCGGCACCCGGTGGCCGCGCTCGCGCAGGACCTCGATGACGCCACGGGCGATCTGATCGCTGCCGCACAGGACGGCGTCGACATCGGCGTGCCGGTCGAGCAGCAGTGCGGTGGCCGCCCGCCCCCAGCCCTCAGACCAGGCTCCGAACCGCGGTTCGCCGACCAGGGTGAGACCGGCGTCGGCGAGCGCGTCCCGTACCCCCTCGGTCCGTTCGTGCGCCGCGAGGTAGCCGGGGTCGCCGGTGATGTGCGCGATCCGGGTACGGCCGCAGGCGAGCAGGTGATTCACCGCCATCCGGCCTGCGTCGACGTTGTCCGGGACGATGGACAGGTCCGCCGGATCGTCCGACGGCGCGTACGCGTAGACGACGGGCACGGGCAGCTCGCGGCCCAGGGACGGCCGGGGATCGGTCCGGCTGCCCACCACGATGAGACCGTCGACGCGGCGCCCGAGCAGCGCACGGACGTGGTGCTGCTCGCGGATCGCGTCGCCGCGGGCGTCGCACAGGAAGACCGCCACCTCGCCCGCGCCGAAGGCGTCCTCCGCGCCCATGAGGATCGGGATGCTGAACCGGCCCTCCAGGTCGCTGGTGAGCAGACCGACGGTGCCTGTCCGCCCGGCCAGCAGGCCGCGGGCCACCTGATTGGGCCGGAACGACAGCCGCTCGGCGGCCTCGACCACCCGCTGCCGGGTCTCGGCACGCACCTGGCTGCGTCCGTTGAGGGCCTTGGAGGCGGTCGCGATGGACACGCCTGCCAGCCGTGCGACGTCGCTGAGCGTGGTGGGTTGCGAACGAGAGGGGCCGGTGGCCTGTGCCATGGGTGTCTCCTGTGTCGCCGTCGCGTACGTAAACCGTACGCGAGTTGTTTCGGTCGAGGTGGGTCCACGGAGTTTCCGTGTCTTGCGTCTGTGCCTCTGCAGCTGGTCTCTGCAAGGGGATTGACGGGCAATCAGTCGGGTTCTAGTTTTCAGAAAGCCTTTTCGGTTCATTTCTGCACCAGAGCTCGTCGTGGACGTTCGTCGCAGAGGGGGAATCGCCATGGGGACCACAGCCGGACCACGTGGAACCGTACGCCGTTCGGTCGCCGGTGCGATCGCGTTGCTCGCCGCCGCGAGCCTGATCACGGCGTGCGGGTCGGGGGAGGGCGGCTCGGGCGGGAGCGGCGGCGGAAAGGCGGACGCCAAAGGTGTCGACGACGGCACCAAGTTGACGATGTGGACGCGTGCGGCGACCCGGCCGCAGAGCGAGGCGCTGGTCAAGGCGTACAACGCGAGCCACAAGAACCAGGTGAAGCTGACCGTCATCCCCACCGACGACTACCAGGCCAAGGTCGGCGCGGCCGCCGGATCCAAGGATCTTCCCGACCTCTTCGCCTCCGACGTCGTGTTCGTCCCCAACTACACCTCCAGCCACCTCTTCGCCGATCTCACCGCACGCATCGACGCCCTGCCCTTCGCCGACCACCTGGCCCAGTCGCACATCAAGGCCGGTACGTACGAGGGCAAGAAGTACGTCGTGCCGCACACCCTCGATCTCTCGGTGCTCTTCTACAACAAGGCGCTCTACCGGCGCGCGAAGCTCGACCCCGAGAAGCCGCCCACCACCCTGGCCGAGTGGGACCGGCAGGCGCGAGCCGTGGACGCGCTGGGCGGCGGCGTCGACGGCACCTTCTTCGGCGGCAACTGCGGTGGTTGCGGCGTCTTCACCTGGTGGCCGTCCATCTGGGCCGCGGGCGACGAGGTGCTGAACAAGGACGGAACCGAGGCGAAGCTCGACTCGGACACCGCGAAGAAGGTCTACGAGACCTACCGGGGGTGGGTCCGCGACGGCATCGTCGCCCCCGGCGCGCGCGACGAGACCGGCACGACCTGGACCGGCGTCTTCCCGAAGGGGAAGGTCGGCGTCATGCCCATGCCGTCGACCACCCTGGGTCTGATGCCCAAGGGCCTCGACCTCGGCGTCGCACCCATTCCCGGCCCCGACGGCGGCAAGTCCACCTTCGTCGGCGGGGACGCCGTCGGTGTCTCCGCCACCAGCAGGTCACTCGACCAGGCCTGGAACTTCCTCGCCTGGTCGCTGGGCGACAACGCACAGGTCGAGGTGGTCGCCGCGCACAAGGACGTGGTGGCACGCACCGACCTCGCGTCCAACAAGTACTCCAAGGCGGACCCCCGGCTGGTCACGATCAACCAACTAGTTGCGGACGGCCGCACGCCGTACGCGCTGAAGTTCGGCCAGACGTTCAACGACCCCAACGGGCCCTGGCTGACCATGATGCGCGACGCCGTCTTCGGCAACGGATCGTCCGTCGAGAAGGACAACAAGGCGGTCAGCGACTCGCTCGCCGACTGAAAGGCACCGCACCGCGGCACACCCTGAAGGCACGCACTCCCGCACGCCCCCTCCCACGTCACCCGGCAGAGGAGAGCCATGCAGGTGAAGGCAGCCGACCCGGCGGCCTCCGCGACCCGGACCCGGCCGGAAGGCCGGTTCCGCCCACCCCGCACCACCGCGCCCAGGTGGCGATCCCGCAGGGTCCAGGGTCTCGGCTACGCGGCCCCCACCGCCGTGTTCGTCGCCGTATTCTTCCTGCTCCCGCTGCTGCTCGTCGGGCAGATGTCACTCAGCGACTGGCCGCTGCTCGTCGGGAACCAGGGCGGCAACACGCCCGAGAACTACACCGACGTCACCGACAACCCCCTGTTCTGGCCGGCCGTCCGCTTCACCCTCCTCTACACCGTGATCGTCACGGTGATCCTCCTCGGCCTTGCGCTCCTCCTCGCCCTGCTGGTGCAGGAGTCCCGCCCCGGCGCGGGCTTCTTCCGCACGGTCTACTTCCTGCCCGGCGCCCTGGGACTGGCCTCCGCCTCCCTGCTGTTCTGGGGCCTGTACAGCCCCACCACCGGACCGCTCAGCCGCGTACTGGAGAAACTCGGCGTCACCGGCGACCCGGTGTCCTTCCTCGGCACACCGAACTCCGCCCTGCTGTCGACGGTGTTCCTCGTCGTCTGGAAGTTCGCCGGCTTCTACATGCTGATCCTGCTCGTGGGCCTTCAGCGCATCCCCCACGAGGTGTACGAGGCGGCGCGGATGGACGGCGCGAGCCGCGGCCAGATCTTCCGCTCCATCACGCTGCCGCTGCTGAGGCCGTCCCTCGCCCTGTCCCTGCTGCTGTGCGTGACCGGATCGCTGCTCGCGTTCGACCAGTTCTTCGTGCTCACCAAGGGCGGACCGGACAACAGCACCGTCACCGTCGTGCAGTTGGTCTACCGCGAGGCGTTCCAACGGCTGAACCTCGGCACCGCGGCGGCCCTCTCGATCATCGTGCTGGCCGCGCTGCTCCTGCTCAACGTCCTCCAGTTCCGCGGCCTGCGCCGCGCCGACGAATCATGACCCGTCCCACCCGGAGAAGGGAGACCCCGGTGCTCACCCGCGCCCTCGGCAGGACACCGCACTATGTCGTCGCCGGAGGTCTGGCCGTCATCTTCCTCTTCCCTCTGGTGTGGAACGCCTGGGCATCGGTCAGCGCACAGCCCGGCACCGCACAGGAGTCCGGCTACGGGTTCGGCAACTACCGGACGCTGCTCGACTACGACGCGGGCCTGTGGCGCTACCTGCTCAACAGCACCCTCGTCTCGGCACTCACCGTCGCCGTGACCCTCGCGGTGTCGCTGCTGGGCGGCTACGCCTTCGCCCGCTTCGACTTCCCGGGCAAGAACCTGCTGTTCCTGTTGACGCTGGCCATCCTGATGGTCCCGTACGCCACGCTGCTCATTCCGCTCTACGTGCTGCTCGGCAGGCTGCACCTGCAGAACTCGCTGGTCGGGCTGAGTCTCGTACTGGCCATGTTCCAACTGCCGTTCGCCACCTTCATGATGCGGATCTCCTTCGAGGCGGTGCCGCGTGAACTGGAGGAGTCGGCACTCGTCGACGGCTGCGGCACGGCGGGCGCGCTGCGCCGGATCCTCCTTCCGTCGGTGCGACCCGGCCTGATCACCGTGGGGCTCTTCGCCTTCCTCGCGGCCTGGAACGACTTCATCGCACCGCTGATCCTCATCTCCGACAGCGAGAAGGCGCCGCTGCCGCTGGCCGTCGCGAACCTGCGGCAGCAGAGCATGGGCGCCGTCGACTACGGGGCCACCGAGGCGGGCGTGGTGGTCCTCGCCGTGCCCTGTCTCCTCGTCTTCCTGCTGCTGCAACGGCACTACGTACGGGGGTTCATGTCGGGCGCGCTCAAGGGCTGAGCCGCCAGTGCCGGATGACCCAGACGGACAACCGGAAGGACGAACCGAAGGCATGAAGTGGTGAAGGAGAACAAGGAGAACGCGAAGGGGTCACCCGCCCTGCCGGTGGCGCCGGCCCGAGGCCGACTGCGGCCACTGGGCCTCGACGAGGTCAGGATCACCGGAGGCTTCTGGGCCCGGCGCCGGGAGACCAACACGACCGCGATACTCGGGCACTGCCGCGACTGGATGGAACGCGTCGGCTGGATCGGCAACTTCCGGGCCGCCGTCGAGGGGCGCATCGAACAGGACCGGCGCGGCCGGGAGTTCGCCGACTCCGACGTCTACAAGCTGCTCGAAGCCATGAGCTGGGCGGCCGGCGACGGTGCCGACCCCGCCCTCGACGCACAGATCGCCGCCATCACCGACACCATCGCCCCGGCCCAGGAGACGGACGGCTACCTCAACACCGCCTTCGGCAGGCCCGGCCAGCAGCCCCGTTACAGCGACCTCGAATGGGGTCACGAACTGTACTGCTACGGCCACTTGATCCAGGCGGGCGTGGCCCAGGCCAGGGCTCGGGGTGAGGGCGAGCTCACGAAGGTCGCCCGGCGGGCCGCCGACCACGTGTGCGCCACGTTCGGACCGGGCGGCATCGAGGGCGTCTGCGGACACCCGGAGATCGAGACGGCCCTGGTCGAACTGGCCAGGCTGACAGGCGAACAGCGCTACCTCGACCAGGCCGCCCTCTTCGTCGAGCGCCGCGGACACGGCACGCTCGCCGACATCGAGTTCGGCCGCGCCTACTACCAGGACGACGTACCCGTGCGGGACGCCACCGTCCTGCGCGGCCACGCCGTCCGCGCCCTCTACCTCGCGGCGGGCGCCGTCGACGTGGCCGTGGAGACCGGGGACGACGCCCTCCTCGCCGCGGTCGTACGGCAGTGGGACGCCGCGGTCGCCCGGCGGACGTACCTGACCGGCGGCATGGGCTCGCACCACCGCGACGAGTCCTTCGGCGACGACTTCGTCCTGCCGCCCGACCGCGCCTACTCGGAGACGTGCGCCGGCGTCGCCTCCGTGATGCTCAGCTGGCGGCTGCTCCTGGCCACCGGCGAGCCGCGCTTCGCCGACCTCGCCGAGCGAACCCTGTTCAACGTCGTCGCGACCTCCCCGTCCGAGGACGGCCGAAGCTTCTTCTACGCCAACACCCTGCACCGCCGCCGTAGGGGCGCCGTCCCCCCGGCGGACAGTGACAGCCCGCGCGCCGAGTCGAGCCTGCGCGCACCCTGGTTCGCGGTGTCCTGCTGCCCGACCAACGTGGCGCGGACCCTGGCCCTGCTGCCCGCGTATCTGGCGACGGCGGACGACAACGGCGTCCAACTGCACCAGTACGCCGACGCGGAGATCTCCACCACCCTCGCGAACGGCGACGGCGTCGCCCTGCGCGTCCGCACCGACTACCCGTCCGGCGGGTCGGTGACCGTACGGATCGCCCGGTCCCCGGACCGCCCGTGGACCCTTTCGCTGCGCGTCCCCGCCTGGACGGACGGTGCCACCGCGTGGCTGGTCGATGCGGACGGGGTACGCCGTGCCGTCGCGCCGGGCACGGCCGCGGTCACCCGGGTCTTCCGGCCCGGCGACGAGATCCGGCTCGAACTGCCCATGGCACCTCGCTGGATCGAGCCCGACCCCCGCATCGACTCCGTACGAGGATCGGTGGCCGTCCAGCGCGGTCCGCTGGTGTACTGCGCCGAGTCCGTCGACCTGCCGGGCGGACACGAGGTCGACGCCGTGCGGGTGGATCCGTCCACCGAACCGCAGGACGGACCGGACGACACAGTCGTGGCGCCCGGTGAGCTGACCGTCCCGCGCGACCCGGACGACGCGGCCTGGCCCTACCGGCCGCCCGGCCGAGCCGCCGCGCCCGCCACCGACCGGACGGGCATCGTCCTCGTTCCCTACCACTCCTGGGCCAATCGCGGACCCTCGACGATGCGCGTATGGCTGCCGACCACGTACACACCGTGACCGATGACTTTCGCCGCTCCCGACGGTCCTAGTGTTCAGAGACCGAAACGGAGGGACGAGAATGAGCAGGTTCGTCTTGATTCCCGGAGCCGGTGGCGCGGCCTGGTTCTGGCACCGTGTGGTGCCCGAGTTGCAGGTCAGGGGGCACGAGGCGGTCGCCGTCGAGCTGCCCGGCGCCGACGAGTCCGCGGGGCTGCCCGAGTACGCCGACGAGGTGGTCGCCGCGATCGGCGATCACGAGGACGTCGTCGTGGTGGCCCAGTCCATGGGTGGCTTCACCGCCCCGATGGCCTGCGCCCGCACGTCGGTCGGTCTGCTGGTGCTGGTCAACGCGATGGTCCCGCTGCCGGGCGAGACCCCCGGGGAGTGGTGGGGCAACACCGGTTCGGAGGCGGCGCGCCTCACGGCGGCCGAAGCAGGGGGGTATCCGACGGAGTTCGACCTGGACACCTACTTCCTGCACGACGTGCCGGATGACGTCGCCGCCGCCGGCGCGGCCCACGAGGGGCCCGAGGCGGACGTCGCGTTCGGTCAGCCCTGTGCCGTCGAACGCTGGCCGGACGTCCCGACACGCGTGATCGCCGCCACCGGGGACCGGTTCTTCCCCGTGGAGTTCCAGCGCCGGGTCGCCCATGACCGCCTCGGCGTCGATGCCGACGAGGTCCCCGGCGGCCACCTGGCAGCGCTGTCGTACCCCGTCGAGCTCGTCGACCGGCTGCTCAAGTATCTGGACTGACAAGGGACTGCCGTCGGCCCTCACATCGGGCCTCACATCGGGCCTGCTTCGGGGCTGCCATCAGGACCGAAGAGCCGCATACCGGTGCGTCGGAAGGGGACAGTCCGCGATCCGTGCGAGACGCTGCCGTCGGAGCGGCGCGTGAACACCGCCGCCCGAGCCTCGGTACGCCGTCTCAGCAAGGGATTCCGACATGGCAGCCTCGCCCGTCCCGTCCGCCGACGCCACCTACCGCTTCGACGACCTGCGCGCCCTCTTCATCAACTGCACGCTCAAGCCGTCTCCGCAGCTCAGCCACACACAGGGGCTCCTCGACAAGAGCCGGGCCATCATGGACGGCCAAGGGGTCACGACGGACGTCGTACGCGCCGTGGACCACGACATCGCGCCGGGCGTCTACCCGGACATGACCGAGCACGGATTCGCCACCGACGCCTGGCCCGCACTGTACGAGCAGGTGATGGCGGCCGACATCCTGGTGCTCGCCGGGCCCATCTGGCTGGGCGACAACAGCTCGGTGACCAAGCTCGTCATCGAGCGGCTCTACGCCGGCTCGGGAACGCTCAACTCCGCGGGCCAGTACGCCTATTACGGACGAGTGGGCGGCTGTCTGATCACCGGCAACGAGGACGGCGTGAAGCACTGTGCCATGAACATCCTCTACAGCCTCCAGCACCTCGGCTACACGATCCCCCCGCAGGCCGACGCCGGCTGGATCGGCCCGGCGGGACCGGGACCGTCGTACCTCGACCCGGGATCGGGCGGCCCGGAGAACGACTTCACCAATCGCAACACCACGTTCATGACCTGGAACCTCATGCACCTGGCCGCCATGCTCAAGCACGCCAAGGGCATCCCGGCCCACGGCAACCAGCGCTCCGAGTGGGATGCCGGCTGCCGCTTCGACGCACCGAATCCCGACTACCGCTGAGCGGTCGGGCGGTCGGGCGGTCGGGCAGTCCGTCGGGTGTTCGGTGGATCGGCGATCGCAACATATCGCATCGTAATTCTGCGATACTTCGATATGTTGTACTCGATCGCCGACACGAGGAGTGGTTCGATGGGCAGCATTGACGGTCTGGAACTCGGAACGTTCGGGGTCTACACCTTCGACTTCGAGGTCCAACCGGCGGCGCGGATACGCGAGTCGGCTCAGGAGCTCGAGGAGCAGGGCTGGCGGGCCCTGTGGATCCCCGAGCTCCTCGGCCGCGAGGCGTTCACGCACGCCGGATACCTGCTGTCCTGTACCGATCAGATGCGGGTGATCAACGGCATCGCCCAGATCTGGTCACGGGGAGCCCAGTGGGCCCACGGCGCCGGCCTCCTGCTGGCCGACGCCTACCCCGACCGGCATGTGCTCGGTCTGGGATTCAGCGGCGGGCAGGGGCCGGGGATCAAGCCCCTGGCCGCCATGAGCGCCTATCTCGACGAGATGGACGCGCTCCGGACGCCCAACCCCCTGCCGAAGGCTCCGATGCGCCGCATCATGGCCGCGTACGGGCCCAAAATGCTTGAGCTGGCCGGCCGACGCACCGCCGGCGCGCAGACCTACCACGTCAACGTGGCGCATACGGCGCAGGCGCGGGAGATCCTCGGGCCGGACGCGTTCCTCGGTGTCGAGCACGCGGTGCTGTTCGAGTCCGACCCCGGCAGGGCCCGGGCCATCGCGCGGGAACACCTGCACACCTACCTGAACTCCCCTTACAACATCGCGAAGTTCCGTCGCCTCGGCTACTCGGAGGAGGAGATCGCCGGGGCCGGCGACCGCATCGTCGACGACCTCGTGTTCTGGGGCGATCTGGACACCATCGTCGAGAAGCTCCGCGCCCACGTCGAGGCGGGGGCCGATCACGTCGCGGTGCAGGTGATCGGGATCGGGCCGGGCGAGTCCGCGATGCCGTACTGGCGCATGCTCGGTGAGGCGCTTCTGCCCGGAGCCGGCAGCGCCTGATCTGCGGTGCTGTGGAGAGCCGGTGCGCGAAACCGCCCGTATCGAGATTTTACGAATCATCGGTAGGTGGCTCTACCCTGGGCGCATGGCGGACACTGCGACCTCACCGGACCCCGAGCTGGTCGACGCGTTGCGCGCGTTGGCGAACCCCATGCGGTTGCAGATGCTGCTGTGGCTCCGCGAACCCGAACGCCACTTCCCGGCCGAGGAAGCGATCGCCGACCCGGTGGAGGTGGGGGTGTGCGTAAGCCATCTCCAGGCCAAGACGGGGCTCGCCCAGTCGACGGTGTCGGCGTACATGGCCGAGCTGCAGCGAGCAGGGCTGGTGCGGTCGACGCGCGTGGGCAAGTGGACGCACTACAAGCGTGACGAGCAGCGCATCGCCCAGTTGGTCGCCACGCTCGGGCGGACGCTGTAGAGCGGCCTGACTTTCCCTGTCCGGCATCCCCACGACCGAAACGTGCGTGAACGACATCTCCATGACTGGCAGCCCCATGACCGAAACCGATCCGCCGGCGCCGGACGAGATCCTCGCCGACATCCACCAGGGTGTCGGCAGGATCCTGCTCAACCGGCCCAAGGCCCTCAACGCCCTGACCACGTCCATGGTCGCCGCCATCGACGACGTCCTGAGCGCCTGGGAACGTACGCCGCTCAAGGCCGTGGTGCTGGCCGCCACGAACCCGAAGGCCTTCTGCGCAGGTGGGGACATCCGCGCGATTCGGGAGAACAGCCTCGCGGGCGACGCCGAGGCCAGCGAGAGGTTCTTCGCCACCGAGTACCGGCTCAACGCCCGGATCGCCGAGTACCCGGTCCCGATCGTGTCCTTGATCGACGGTCTCTGCATGGGCGGTGGCCTCGGCCTGTCCGTGCACGGCGGCTTCCGCGTCGTCACCGAGAACGCGGTGCTGGCGATGCCCGAGACCGCCATCGGTTTCTTCCCCGACATCGGCGCGAGCTACTTCCTGCCGCGGCTTCCCGGCGCCATCGGCATGTACCTGGGGCTGACCGGGCACCGGCTCGACGCGGCCGACGCCCTGTACGCCGGGCTGGCCACCCACTTCATCCCCGCGGACCGGCTCGGCACGGTCATGGATGCCCTGGCCGACAACCAAGGCGTCCCGATCGGCACCCTCCTCAGCGGTCTCAGCGGTCCGCCCCCGGTCGGGAGCGGCGGCCTGGCGAAGGTGCGCGGCGAGCTCGACCACGTCTTCGGCGCCGCCACCCTCACCGAGATCAGGGAACGCCTGCACCGTCTGGACAGCGCATGGGCGGCCGCGACGCGGGACGTCCTCGACGCCGTCTCCCCGCAGAGCCTGGAGATCACCCATGACCTGCTGACGGCGGGCAGGCGGCGCACACTGCGCCAGTGCCTCGACGCCGAACTCCGGCTCACTCGCACCACCATCCGCACGCCGGACTTCCTGGAGGGAGTCCGCGCGGCTCTGGTCGACAAGGACCGCACCCCGAAGTGGCAACGCGCACCCTGGGCCGAGGGAGCGAGCAGCTCTGCCGTGTGAACGGCGACTGCCATCCGGGACCCGCCTGCTATATTCAACAATGCGACTAGGTCATTAGTTGTGCATGAGCTTGTCGGTCGGCCTTTGGGCTGGTCGGACGTCGCGTAGGTGAGGACGAAAGGCGGTGGTCCCGATGTCCGTCGACGGGTACCTGCGGTACGTCGCCCTGGGCGACAGTCAGACGGAAGGGCTCGGGGACGGCGACGACGTCCGGGGCCTGCGCGGGTGGGCGGACCGGCTCGCCGAGCGGATCGCGACGGACAGCCCACGCGTCCGGTACGCCAATCTCGCCGTACGGGGACGCACGGCCGGGCAGGTGTACGCCGAACAGCTCGGCCCCGCCCTGGAGTTGCGGCCCGACCTCGTCACGGTCGTCGCCGGTGTCAACGACCTGCTGCGGCCGCGCTTCGACGCGGACGAGGTGGCCGGTCACCTGGAGGCGATGTTCGCCGCGCTCACCGCCGAGGGCACCCGCGTCGCCACGCTCACCTTCCCCGACGTCGCCCGGATCACCCCGCTGGCCAAGCCGATCAGTGCCCGCGTCCTGACACTCAACGCCCGTATCCGGGAGGCGGGCCGGCGGCACGGCGTCGTGGTGGCCGAGACCTCCCACTACCCGGTCGTGACCGACCCCCGGCTGTGGAGCCCCGACCGGCTGCACGCGAGCCCACTGGGCCACGAGCGCATCGCGGCCGCTGTGGCCCACGCCCTCGAACTGCCCGGCAGCGACGACAGTTGGACAAAGCCCTTGCCCGCCTCCCTCGACACCCCTTCGCTCTGGCGGTCCACCCGAGCCGAACTGCGCTGGGCCGGCGCCTTCCTGGGCCCCTGGCTCGCCCGGCGGC
The DNA here is from genome assembly GCF_052543295.1 of Streptomyces sp. SAS_270. Taxonomy (NCBI): domain Bacteria; kingdom Bacillati; phylum Actinomycetota; class Actinomycetes; order Kitasatosporales; family Streptomycetaceae; genus Streptomyces; species Streptomyces sp. SAS_270. The sequence goes on along the minus strand of NZ_JBMNDS010000038.1, from coordinate 39,299 downwards.
TGCGCGGCCGGTCCTCCGGCGACGGCCGACTGGCCAAGCGGCCCACTCTGCTTCCGGTGACCGAGCCGGCCGGGAAGTCCTCCTGAAGTTACGGCGTCTGACGTTCGCCCTTCGCCGTTCGTCAGTCGTCGAGGAGATGCCACGCGGTGAGGGCGAGCCTGGCACGTAACAGGCTTGTGGGGTCGGTGAGTTCGATGCCCAGGACCCTCGTGATCTGTTCGAGTCGACGGGCGACGCTGCTGTGGTGCAGGTGGAGCAGGTCGGCGGCCCGGCGCAGGGAGCCGGTGGCGCAGTAGGTGTCCAGCGTCTCCAGGTCTTCGGGGTTGCCGGCGATTCGGGCGATGGCGGCCACGTCGGCGTTGTCACGCAGGGCGTCCTTGGACACCTGGGCGAGCAGTGCCAACGCCCCCAAGTCGTCGTGGTGGACGACCGGTCGGCGCGGGGTGGCGAAGCGGAGCGCCGTGCGCGCCTGCTGCCACGACCGGTCGGGGCTCTCGGCGGCGCCGATGCCCGCGTGCACGTCCGCCGGAAGCCGGGCGGCGTCGACGGTGGTCGCCAGGATGACGCCCACGTCGGCCAGGGAAGCCGCCTTCACCGGCCGGGCCGGGCAGACCAGGCTGCCGAGCTGGTCGAGCGGAAGCCGCGCACGTACGGCGACGACCCGGACCGGCAGGTCGGCGGCGAACCCCAGGAGCCGCAACGCCCGGGCTCTCGCCGCCTCGTCGCTGTCCGGGCTGATCGCCAGTTCCACGAGGGCAGGGTCGGCCATGGTGGTCCGCGCGGGGCCGTACCGCTCGACAGCCGCCGCGGTGGCGATGGCGAGCCGGTCGAGCAGCACCTCGTCGAGCGCGTTCGGCGGGCCGGGGCGTTCCAGCCACACCCTGCCGATCTCCTCCTCGTCGAGGGTGATCGGCGCGGTGGTGGACGCGGGGGAGGGCGGGGTGGACGCGTGTCTGCCGTCGGGCGAGACGCGGATCACCCGCCCGGCGCCGTGGAGTTGAACCCCGGCAACGCACTCGGCCAGTCCCGCCGAGGCCCGCGCGAGCCCGGGGAGGTCCACCCGTCGGCGCATCAGGGTGTCGTAGAAGGCGATGATGCGGATCGCGCCGTCGACGTACGAATCCAGTCCTGACAGCCGTACGGTCAGTGCCTCCATGCCAGGAGGATAGAGCCCCCTGACGGGGAGACGAGGCGCCGATCGGTGCGCGATCCGTGCGGGATACCCGACAGTTGGCGGATGATCCCGGGGCGGTCGGCGGTGAGGATGGCCGACATGGATCCCGAACTCGAACCCTTCATCCCGTTGCTCCCCCGTACCGACCTGAGTGACCCGGTCGCCCACCGCAAGGTCTACGTCGAGCTGGCCGCCGCGAGGCCGGCACCGGACAGCGCGGGACTGGTCGTGGAGGACCGCATGGTCCCGGCCGATCGGGACGTGCCGATACGGGTCTACCGCCCGCACCAGGCCCAAGCCGCCGTCATCTGGCTGCACGGCGGCGGATGGGTCGTCGGTGACCTGGACACGGAGCAACATTGGGCCGTCCCGATCGCACGCCTCTCGGGCGCGGTCGTGATCACCGTCGACTTCCGCCTGGCGCCCGAACACCGGTTCCCGGCCGCCCTGGACGACACCTACGCCGTGCTGACCTGGGTGCACAAGAACGCCGCCGAGCTCGGCATCGACCCGGCCCGGATCGCGGTCGCGGGCCACAGCGCCGGCGCGAACCTCGCGGCCGCCGCGGCACTGCGGTCCCGCGACGAGCAGGGGCCCCCGATCTGCTTCCAGCTCCTCAACGAAGCCATCCTCGACGACCGGCAGCAGACGTGGTCGGCGCGGAACTTCACGGAGACGCCCTGGAACAACCGCGCGGTACGCGCCGCGGCGTGGGCGCACTACCTGGGCACTCAGCCCGCCACGACGTACGCCGCACCGGCGCGGGCCGACAACCTCTCCGGCCTCCCGCCGGCCTACATCGCCACCGCGGAGTTCGACCCGAACCGTGACGAAGGCATCGACTACGCACTGCGCCTCCTCCAGGCGGGCGTCTCGGTCGAACTGCACCAGTGGCCCGGCACCTTCCACGGATCGCTGGCGATCCAGTCCGCCGACGTCTCGCAGCGCCAACTCGCCGAACTCGGCGCCGTCCTGCGCCGCGCTCTGGCCGAGTGAGCTCACTGCGGGCGGCCATATGGTCAGCCGCGGAGTCGACCGCCACCACAACGGATGGTCGGAGCTAGCCGAGGTCCGGCTGCCGGGAGGTGGCCCAGATGTCGGAGTCCCAGTCCAGGAGTCGGATCAGCTCGTCCTCCCCGGGCCGGGGCGCGGGTGCTGCCTGGCCGGGGGACGGGCGGGGTGGTGGGTTGCCGCCGCTGCGGGAGATCGTTCCACTGGCGGTGATGTTGTGCTCCACGCGCGGGCGGCGGAGGGTCTCGTAGAGCGACAGTGCGCTCACCGTGTCGGGTGCGTCCCGCAGGCATTTCGCCAGTACGACGGCGTCCTCCAGCGCCATGGAGGCGCCCTGTCCGGTGGCGGGGGAGGCGGCGTGCGCCGCGTCGCCGATGAGCAGGGTCCGACCGGAGCGCCAGGGGGTGCCGAGCGGCATTTCGGTGGCGTTGGTGACCAGGATCCGGTCGTCCGTGGCGGCGACGATGTCCGCGGCGGGGGTCGCGTCCTTGCGCAGTAGCGGCAGGAGCAGATCCTGCCAGTGGGCGGGCGTGCCCTGCGCTGTCTCGTCGGCGGCCAGTGCCTCGCCTGAGACGCGCGCGAACCAGTACGTCTCGCCCTCGGGGGACACCGTGCAGCCGAAGGCGGCCCCGCTGCCCCGCACCATGGTGATGCACGCCGAATCGGTCCGCGTGGTCAGGGGAGCGCGGGTGGTGTAGCCGTAGAAGACGTACTGCCCCGCGTAGCCGGGCCGGGCGGTGGGGGCGATGCTCCGGCGGACGGTGGAGTTCAGTCCGTCGGCGCCGATGAGCAGGTCACCGGTCGCGCTGCTGCCGTCGGTGAAGTGCGCGGTGACGGTGTCCGGACCGTCCTCGACGGAGGCGAGCCGGGCGCCGTGCCGGATACGGATGCCGCGGTGCTCCGCCTCCCTCTGCAGCGCGGTGTTCAGCTCACCGCGGCGCAGGCACCGGTACTGGAGAAGTGGGTCGCCCGCCTCGCCGAGCGGCACCTGCGCCAACTCCGCGCCCGAGGCGTCGAGGACCCGCATCGCGGCGAGCGGAAAACCGGTCGCCGTGACAGCGGTGGAGGCGTCGACCTGCGCCAGCGCACGCATGCCGTTGCTCGCGAGCGTGAGGAACGCGCCGATGTCCTCGGCCGAGTCGGGATGCGCCTCGTACACGGCGACGTCGAACCCCGCCTTGTGCAGGGCCAGAGCCGCCGCGGTCCCGGCCGTCCCGCCGCCGACGATCACTGTGCGCCGTACGTCCACTCCGCCACTCCGCTCGTCCGCGTACGGCCCCCTCCGCCGCACCTGCACTTGATCGAACGCCTGCGAGGCGGCGGTGGTTCCGGTCGGACCCGGTCAGGTCCTGTTCAGGACAGGCAGCCCACGTGGGCGAGGGCCTGCTTGAGGAGGACACCCTGGCCGCCCGGCATGTCGTTGAACACCAGCTCCGACGACGCCTCCTGGGGGGTGAACCAGACCAGGTCGAGGGCGTCCTGCCGGGGTCGGCAGTCGCCGGACACGGGGACGATGTAGGCGAGGGACACGGCGTGCTGGCGGGGGTCGTGGAACGGTGTGACGCCCTGTGTCGGGAAGTACTCGGCAACGGTGAAGGGCTGAAGGGCAGCCGGGACCCTGGGCAGCGCCACCGGGCCGAGGTCCTTCTCCAGGTTGCGCAGCAGGGCGTCCCGGACCCGCTCGTGGTGCAGGACCCGCCCGGAGACGAGCGCGCGGCTGACCGTTCCGTCCGGCCCGATACGCAGCAGCAGCCCGATGTGGGTGACTTCGCCGCTGTCGTCGACGCGCACCGGCACGGCCTCGACGTACAGGATCGGCATGCGCTCGCGCGCCAGTTCGAGTTCATCGGAACTCAGCCAGCCGGGCGTGGTTTCGGTCATGTCAGACATTGGTTGATCATACTTTCAACACCTCTTGCTGTGCGCGTATCTCTCCGGGGCATGTCGCCCGACGGAGTGCGGTCCACGGTCAGGCGGCGGGCTGCCAGCCCAGCGCCGGACCGAGCTTCGTCGCGATGTCCGTGAGGATCTGGATGTAGTCCTCGTGGTCGAAGGTGAAGGGGAGCGCGAACGCGACCTCGTCGATCTCGCGGAACGCTGCGTGCGCGTACAACTGCTCGGCGATCTGCGCCGAGGTGCCGACCAGATCCGGCGCGAACATCATGCGCGCCGGACCCTGCGGAGCGGCCGTGCGCGGCATCCGCTGCGCCGCGTAGGCCTCGTACTTCGCGCGCTGCTCCGCCGACGCGCTGTCGGTGGGGATGACGACGAGTCCCTGGGAGACGCGGGCACGGTCGCCGTCGGGGTGGCCGGCGCGAAAGGCGCGGACGTGCGACAGCTGTATCTCGGCGAAGTCCTCCGACTCCTCCGCCTTCACGACGCTGCTGGTCAGCAGGTTCATTCCGTGCTCGCCGGCCCACCGGGCGGAGCGCAGGCTGCCGCCGCCGTACCACATACGGCGGCCCAGGCCGGGGGAGTGCGGCTGCACCCGGTCCGAGAACACTTCGAAGCCCTCGACGCCGCTGAAGTCACTGGCCGGCTTGCCGCGCACGAAGTCCAGCAGCCGCTGCACCCGCTCGTAGCCGAAGTCCTCGGCGTCGGCGGTGTCCGGGTAGATCGCGTGCTTGAGCTGCTCGTAGTGCATCGGCGGGCCGACGCTGATGCCGGGATTGAGACGGCCCCCGGACAGTACGTCGACCGTGGCCAGGTCCTCCGCCAGCCGGAGCGGGTTCTCCCAGCCCAGAGGGGTGACCGCGGTGCCGAGTTCGATGCGGCTGGTGCGCTGCGAGGCCGCGGCGAGGACGGCGACGGGGGAGGAGATGCCGTACTGCAGATGACGGTGGCGCAGCCAGGCGCTGTCGAAGCCCAACCGCTCGCCCAACTCGATGATTTCGAGGGTCGACTCGTGGCCGCGGCGCGGGTCGTCCCCGTCGAACAGCCCGATGGTCAGAAAGCCGAGTTTCCGCAGGGGTTGTGAGGTCGGCGGCACAGGGCTCCTCCATCGTTCGCGGCATGCTCTGCCGTACGCCAGCGCCGTGGTCTCGGAGCGCTGTCCTGTCTGGACCGTACACGTATCACCAGTTGGACGAGCGTTGGCATCGATCACGGCCGCTGACTTGCTTACGCACCAAGAACGAGGCCCCAGGGGCCGGAACAGTGACGGTGACGGCGATGTACGCAGCTTCGAGGACGGGCGCAAGGCGCCCCCGCGGCTGCGATGTCCTGTGCGCCGACCGCTGCGTCGATCTGCTCCGAGTCGGCAGCCCCCTGTGTACCGGGTGTACCGCCGCGGGCCGTGCCCGTTGTCACGGCTGACCGCAACTGCCGCTCCTTGAAGGCATTCTGACTCGTTCCCGTGCGTCGCGTCGCGTCGCGCGGAGCGGTCGCCCGCTCCGCGCCGTCGTGCCGCGGCGTCGTGGAGTGCCCGGCCCGGGGTGGTCGATTCCGCTGGAGCCCTCCCATGAGTGAATCCTCTGGTGTCGCCGTGTCCCTCGGCACCCATGCCCCTGTCGAGGAGATACCCGACGCCGCGCCCCGGCCCCCGTCGGCGCAGCGCGTGCTGCCACCGCCTACCCAAGGCAGTTGTCCGGCGGACAGCAGCAACGGGTCGCCATCGCCCGGGCCTTGGCCCTGCGCCCCGGAGTCATCCTCTTCGACGAACCCGCCTCTGCACTCGACCCCGAACTGGTCGGCGAGGTGCCGGCCGTCATCAAGGACCTGGCCACCAGCGGCACCACCCTGGTCATCGTCACCCACGAGATCGGCTTCGCCCGCGAGGTCGCCGACCGGCTCGTAAGGGCACGACCCTCCGCGACCACCTGGGCCTCGACCAGCCCGGCGCCGTACGGCCGCAGGACCGCCAAGTGGCGTCCTGACACCGGCTGTTCGCGGGGCGGCCGTGCCGGGTCGTCCCGTGGGGGGCGGCGGAATCCCGTGAGCTTGTGTAATATCCAAATCAGGTACTCGGTCATTACCTGGAGGGATGTCCGGATGTGGGAGATCGCGCGGTCGTGGGTCGACGGATGGGCCGTCTCCCGGCGGACACCGAAGCCGGTGGACGTGCCGTGGGGACTGAGAATCGAGGTCGGGATGCCGACTCAGACGGTCCGTCACGTCCTGCTCGACAGCGACGTCGAGACCGCCCGTAGGCTCGTCGGCGGGATCACCGAGCCGGGCACGTGCATCAAGGCCTTTCTGGAACCGGACGTCATGGCGCCGTGGTTCTCGTCCGAGTGGGAGGCGACGGACCCCGGCTTTCTGATGGCCGTCGGCCTGCGTCCGTCCGTCGTGCGCGCGCCTGAGGGTTACACAGCCGCTGCCGAGACTGTCGACGATGTCACCTACGTACGCGTTCTGGCGGCCGACGGGGAGCTCGCCGCGCGCGGTCAGATCGGCCTGACAGGCGCCGCCTGCGTCTTCGACCAGATCATCACCGAAGAGGCTCACCAGCGCCTTGGTCTCGGGACGGTCGTGATGGGCACGCTCACCAACTCGGCCATCGAGAACGGTGTGGCCACCGGCATCCTGGGCGCGACCGTCCAAGGCCGGGCGCTCTACGAAACGCTCGACTGGAAAGTCCTCGCGCCGGTGACCGGCTTCATCCACAAGCCCGTCGCTCCCTGAGGCGGAACCCGGACTCGCGCGTTTTCCGCACGCCTGGTGAACAGGGCCATGTGACAGCCACGCAGATGGCCCCGCCGTTCCGAGGAACGGCGGGGCCACGTGGTGCGGTCGATCAACCCGGGGTCACCGGGGGAACGTGCGTCAGACGAGGGTCGCCAGCGACTCGTTCCAGGTGGCCGACGGGCGCATGACCGCCGCCGCCTTGGCGGGGTCCGGCTGGTAGTAGCCGCCGATCTCGGCGGGCTTGCCCTGGACGGCGAGGAGCTCGTCGACGATCGTCTGCTCCTGGGCGGAGAGCGTCTCGGCAAGCGGGGCGAACGCCTTGGCGAGGGCCGCGTCGTCCGTCTGCTGGGCCAGCTCCTGCGCCCAGTACAGGGACAGGAAGAAGTGGCTGCCGCGGTTGTCGATGCCGCCGACGCGGCGGGTCGGCGACTTGTCCTCGTTGAGGAAGGTCGCCGTCGCGCGGTCGAGGGTGTCGGCGAGGACCTGGGCGCGCGCGTTGCCGCGGGTCTGCGCGAGGTGCTCGAAGCTGGCCGCCAGGGCGAAGAACTCGCCGAGGCTGTCCCAGCGCAGGTAGTTCTCCTTGACGAGCTGCTGGACGTGCTTCGGCGCGGAGCCGCCGGCGCCCGTCTCGAACAGACCGCCGCCCGCCATCAGCGGGACGACCGACAGCATCTTGGCGCTGGTGCCCAGCTCCAGGATCGGGAAGAGGTCGGTCAGGTAGTCACGCAGCACGTTGCCGGTGACCGAGATCGTGTCCTGGCCCTTGCGGATGCGCTCCAGGGAGAACTTCGTCGCCTCGACCGGGGAGAGGATCTTGATGTCCAGGCCCTCGGTGTCGTGCTCCGGCAGGTACGCGTTGACCTTCTCGATGAGCTGCGCGTCGTGGGCGCGGGTCTCGTCCAGCCAGAACACGGCCGGGGCGCCGGTCGCGCGGGCGCGGGTGACGGCCAGCTTGACCCAGTCGCGGATCGGGGCGTCCTTGGCCTGGCAGGCGCGGAAGATGTCGCCCGGGGCGACAGCCTGCTCCAGGACCACGTTGCCGGCCTGGTCCACGAGGCGGACCGTGCCGGCGGCCGCGATCTCGAAGGTCTTGTCGTGGCTGCCGTACTCCTCGGCCTTCTGCGCCATGAGGCCGACGTTCGGGACGGAGCCCATGGTCGACGGGTCGAAGGCGCCGTTGGCGCGGCAGTCGTCGATGACGACCTGGTACACGCCGGAGTAGCTGCTGTCCGGGAGGACAGCGAGGGTGTCGGCCTCCTGGCCGTCCGGGCCCCACATGTGACCGGAGGTGCGGATCATCGCCGGCATGGAGGCGTCGACGATCACGTCGGAGGGGACGTGCAGGTTGGTGATGCCCTTGTCGGAGTCGACCATCGCCAGCTCCGGGCCCTCGGCGAGCTCGGCCTCGAAGGACGCCTTGATCGCGTCGCCCTCGGGCAGCGCCTCCAGGCCCTTGAGGATGCCGCCGAGACCGTCATTCGGGGACAGGCCGGCCGCGGCGAGCTTCTCCCCGTACGAGGCGAACGTCTTCGGGAAGAAGGCGCGCACGACATGGCCGAAGATGATCGGGTCGGAGACCTTCATCATCGTGGCCTTGAGGTGCACGGAGAAGAGCACGCCCTCGGCCTTCGCGCGGGCGATCTGCTCCTTGAGGAAGGTGTTCAGCGCCGCGACGTGCAGGACGGAGGCGTCCACGACCTCGCCCGCGAGGACCGGTACCGACTCACGCAGGACAGTGGTGGAGCCGTCCTCGCTCGCCAGCTCGATGCGCAGCGAACCGGCCTCGGAGATCACCGTGGACTTCTCGGTGGAGCGGAAGTCCTCCGCGCCCATGGTCGCGACGTTGGTCTTCGAGTCGGACGACCACTTGCCCATGCGGTGCGGGTGGGTCTTGGCGTAGTTCTTGACCGAGGCGGGGGCGCGACGGTCGGAGTTGCCCTCGCGCAGCACCGGGTTCACGGCGGAGCCCTTGACCTTGTCGTAGCGGGCGCGGATGTCGCGCTCCTCGTCCGACTTCGGCTCGTCCGGGTAGTCCGGAAGCGCGTAGCCCTGCGACTGCAGCTCGGTGATCGCGGCCTTCAGCTGCGGGACCGACGCCGAGACGTTCGGCAGCTTGATGATGTTCGCCTCGGGCGTCTTCGCCAGTTCGCCGAGCTCGGCGAGGGCGTCGGCGATGCGCTGGCCCTCCTCCAGGAACTCGGGGAAGAGGGCGATGATGCGCCCGGCCAGCGAGATGTCACGGGTTTCCACAGTGACACCCGCCTGCGAGGCGTACGCCTGGACCACCGGCAGGAACGAATACGTCGCCAGGGCCGGGGCCTCGTCAGTGTGCGTATAGATGATGGTCGAGTCAGTCACCGGGTGCTCCGCTCCACGTCTGCAACATTGCTCGACATCAAGATATCTCGTGAGTGCTCCCCACTCGACAGGGCCCTGCCCCCAGTGGGGGCGAAATGTGCCGGGGAGACCGTCATCGTCCGGCTCCGTGAGGCCACGGTTAGGGTGCACGCCATGATGTTCGGAAGCAGGGGGAAGGCGCGGTTTCTCGCCGCTGTCGAGGGCTTGGAGAGCGCCGTACGGGACCGGGACGCCAAGCGGTGCACGCGGGGGCTCAGGGAGATTCACCGGGCCTACGGGAAGGCCGGGGACCAGGAGATCGCGGAGGGCGGGGCCCGGCTGGCCGCGCTGCTGCCGGAGCTGCCCGACGGGCCGCGCGGCGGTCTCGCCGTGTTCGTGGGTGCGTGCGTCGAGCGGGGTGCCGATGCCCGGCGGTGCGCTCCCGCCGTGCTCGCGGGGCTGGCGCAGGCCCTCGAAGCAGCTGAGGAGTTCTGCGAGCGCTGGGCGGCGAGCGGGGGCGGGGACTTCCCGGAGCCCGATGACGGCGATCCGGGGCCGGGTGTCGTCGAGCGCGGCGGACACTGTGCCGCCTTCGGTTGGTGGACGCTGCCCCAGTGGGAGATGGCCGCAGCCGCGATGCTCAGCCACGTCGAGGTCCGCAAGGAACTCGACAGCATCGTGCGCGCCCGCCTGCTGCGGGACCTGCGCACGGTCACCGAGGCTTCCGGGCACGACTTCAAGTGCCTCGAACAGGTCCTCCTCGTACTCGACGACGAGCCCCTGGTCGCCCTGGACCGCTCCTCGGGCGCCGGTTACGCGCTGCGGATGACCGGCCTCGGCGACACCTTCCAGCTCCATACGCTGCTCGCCGACGTCCTGATCGGCGGCGGCCACCTGCCCGGCCAGGCGCCCTCCGCGCGAGAGGCGGCCGTCTGTCGTGACGCACCGGGCCAGGTCCCGACCACCGGATCGTTCAACCTCGTCGCCCCGGACGGGAGCTTGCTGTGGAACGAGGGGACACCCGCCGACATCCCGGTCGTCGACGGGGTCCGGCTGCTGGTCCTCGACCCGCCCCCGTACCGGCGGGGCTGGCCGGCCGGCCGCTTCTTCCCGAACATGCCCGGCGACCTGGTGCTGGAGCGGGTGCTCGGCGCGGAGGAGACGGCGCAGTGGTTCACGCAGGTGGCGCCCGCCAAGGGCTGAGGGTTACGGCAGCGGTGCGGTGCTCTGCTCCCTGTGGGGCTCCGTCCGGTGGGGTTCCCGCTGGTGCGGGATGGCCACCGACCCCTGCTGCAGGGCGACCGTACGCGCGGGTGCGGGAATGTGGATCCCCTCCTCGCGGTACCGCTTGTGCAGGCGCTTGATGAACTCGTGCTTGATCCGGTACTGGTCGCTGAACTCGCCCACGCCGAGGATGATCGTGAAGCCGATGCGGGAGTCGCCGAAGGTGTGGAAACGGATGGCGGGCTCGTGGTCGGGGACGGCGCCGGTGATCTCGGTCATCACCTCGGCGATGACCTCGGTGGTGACGCGCTCCACGTGGTCCAGGTCACTGTCGTAGCTGACGCCGGCCTGGACGAGGATGGTCAACTGCTGTTCCGGGCGGTTGTAGTTGGTCATGTTGGTGCCCGCCAACTGGCCGTTGGGGATGATGACCAGGTTGTTGGAGAGCTGTCGAACGGTCGTCTGCCGCCAGTTGATGTCGACGACGTAGCCCTCCTCGCCGCTGCTGAGGCGGATGTAGTCGCCGGGCTGGACGGTCTTCGAGGCGAGGATGTGGATACCGGCGAAGAGGTTCGCGAGGGTGTCCTGCAGGGCCAGCGCGACCGCGAGGCCGCCGACGCCCAGGGCGGTGAGCAGCGGGGCTATGGAGATGCCCAGCGTCTGCAGCATGACGAGGAAGCCCATCGCCAGCACCACGACCCGGGTGATGTTGACGAAGATGGTGGCCGACCCGGCGACGCCCGAGCGGGACTGTGTCACGGCCCGGACCAGACCGGTGATCACCCTGGCCGCGGTGATCGTCGCGACCAGGATCAGCAGGACGGTCAGGATCCGGTTGACGTTGCGTCCGACCGACGCGGTCAGCGGGAGCGCCGCGCCCGCCGCGGCGATCCCGCCGGCAACCGCCGCCCAGGGCACCAGGGTTCGCAGCGCGTCGACGATGACGTCGTCGCCGCTCCACCGGGTCCGGGTCGCGTGCTTGCCGAGCCACCGCAGCAGCGCGCGCAGCAGAAGGGCCGCCAGCAAGCCGGCCACCACCGCGATCCCGGCGATGACGAAGTCGTCCAGGGTGAGGTCCCGCTTCATCGCCCACCTCCAGCGGTGCGGAGGCGGGGGCCCGCCGCGGCCGACGGAGCGAGGTCCGCCTCGGACTGCCCCATCGGGCGCCGTATGTGATGTGTCGTCACCATGTCACCTGCTCGAATCCGGTATGCGCGATCTCGCCGGGAGCACGAGTTCGTCGTCCGGCGCGAAGGTTCATCCTGCCGCATGGCGAAGGGCTCGCCGACCGCGTCACAGCCCGCTGAACGAGCCGTGCCGGCCGGCGCCCGAGGCGAAGCGTGCGGCGCCCTCCAGGCTCTCGTCCAACGCCTCCATGCCGTAACGGAGTTCGCGACGCATCGCCAGGGTCTCGACCGCGCCTTCCTGGTCCAGGACGGAGGCGCGGTCGCCGCGGAGGCAGGCCTGCGGGAAGCCGGCGATGTCGGCGGCCAGTCGCTCGGCCTCGGTGCGGGCGCTGCCGGGCGGGACGATCCGGTTGGCCAGGCCCATTTCGTACGCCTCCGGGGCGGGGACCGGGCGGCCGGTGAGGATCATGTCCATCGCGCGGCTGGTGCCGATGAGCCGCGGCAGCCGTACCGTGCCGCCGTCGATGAGCGGTACGCCCCAGCGGCGGCAGAAGACCCCGAAGACCGCGTCCTCCTCGGCGACCCGCAGATCGCACCAGAGCGCCAGTTCCAGGCCCCCTGCCACGGCGTGCCCGGCGACCGCCGCGATCACCGGCTTGGACAGCCGCATGCGGGTGGGGCCCATCGGCCCGTCACCGTCCTCGGCGACCACGTTGCCGCGCTCGGTGCCGATCGCCTTGAGGTCCGCGCCCGCGCAGAAAGTACCGCCCTCGCCCCACAGCACCGCCACCCGGGCCGCGGTGTCGTCCTCGAACTCGCGGAAGGCGTCGGCGAGTTCGACGGCGGTGGGGCCGTCCACCGCGTTGCGGGCCTCTGGGCGGGACAGTACGACCGTGGTGACGTACCCCTGGCGTTCGATCCGGACCGGCATCGCGCTGTCTCCCTCTCCCGACCACTGCGACTGGCGTACGCCGAGGTTACTCCGCGGTAGCGCAGCTGTCGGCGGAATGCACCGCCCACTCGGGGAAGGGGTCGTCGTACGCCGTCCCCGACGACCGTTCGGCCTCGGTCAGCAGGCATTGCGACAGCGCGAGCCGCAGCGACTGGCGCCGCAGGTCCGTGCCGATGAACACGAGTTCCTGCCCCCGCACCGGATCGTCGCCGTGGGCCGCGACGGGTTCGAAGCGGGCGACGGAGCCCGCCTGCGACCACAGTCCGGTGGTGTCCGGGCGGCTGGCGAGAGTGAAGAAGCCCTTGGAGCGCAGTACTTGGCCGTAGGCGCCGTCGCCGAGCGGGCCGGTCAGCAACTGCCAGAGGCGGCCGGGGTGGAAGGGGCGTGGATCGCGCAGGACGAGGGATGAGATGCCGTACTCCTCGGTCTCCGGGACGTGGTCGCCGTTGAGCTCCGCCACCCAGCCCGGTGCCTGCTCGGCCCGGTCGAGGTCGAACAGCCCGGTGCCGAGGAGGCGGGCCGGGTCGATCGCGCCGCGGACCGTGCGGTGCACGCGCGCGGACGGGTTGAGGCGGCGCAGGGTCGCCTCCAGGCGGGTGGCCGCCTCGTCGGTGACCAGGTCCGTCTTGTTGAGGAGGAGGACGTCCGCGAACTCGATCTGGTCCACCAGCAGATCGCTGACGGTGCGCTCGTCCCCTTCGACCGGGGTGATTCCGCGGTCGAGCAGGTCGTCGCCGCGGTCCAGTTCCGGCAGGAAGTTCACCGCGTCGACGACCGTGACCATGGTGTCGAGGCGGGCGAGGTCCGCGAGGCTCGCCCCGTCGTCGCGCGCGAACGCGAAGGTCGCCGCGACCGGCATGGGTTCCGAGATGCCGCTGGACTCGATGAGCAGATAGTCGAACCGCCCCTCGCGCGCGAGGCGTTCGACCTCCTCGAGCAGGTCGTCGCGCAGCGTGCAGCAGATGCAGCCGTTGGTCAGCTCCACGAGCCGCTCCTCGGTGCGGGAGAGGGCGCCGCCGTCCCGTATCAGCGAGGCGTCGATGTTGATCTCGCTCATGTCGTTCACGATGACCGCGACCCGCAGGCCCTGGCGGTTGCCGAGGATGTGATGCAGCAGGGTGGTCTTGCCGGCGCCGAGGAAGCCGGACAGGACGGTCACAGGGAGACGGCTGTCGCCGGGGGTGGTGAGCACGCCCGGCACGCTAGCCTAATGGAAATGATTTTCACAAGCTGGAAGGCTGTGAGCTTACGGCCGCTCAGATCACCTTCAGACGGACCAGCGCGCCCAGCGTCAACGCCCCCGGCAGCAGCGGCAGCCACACCGTGATGATCCGGTACGCCAGCACCACGGCCGTGGCCACGGCCACCGGGCCGCCCGCCGCGACCAGCGCCACGACGAGCGCGGCCTCCACCGAGCCGAGGCCGCCCGGCGTCGGCACCAGGGCCACGGCCACCGTCGCCGCGAGATATGCGAGCGCCATGTGCAGTGGCGGCACCGGCAGGTCCAGCGCCTGCCCCACCGCGGTCAGTCCGGCCGCCTGGAGCACCGGGAAGGCCAGCGATCCGCCCCACAGGGCGAGCGCACGGGCGGGCCGGGCGTGCACCGAGCGGGCCTCGCGCAGTGCGGTGCGCAGGAAGGCCGCCACCGCCGTCCGCAACCGTCCGACGCAGAGCAGCGTGAGCGCCGCGACGCACAGCACCCCGGCACCTGCGAGCAGCAGCGGGCCGGCCGCCCCGACCGGGATCAGCGATCCCAGGTGCAGCGCGCCCGGGAAGGCGACCAGCAGGACCAGCAGCAGACCCAGCCGGGTCACCGACTCCGCGAGCAGATAGAGCGCGAGCGCCGCCGACGAACGGGCGAGCGGCACCCCGCACACCGTCATGAAGCGCAGGTTGACCGCGCCCGCCCCGAGGCCAGTCGGCAGCAGATGGTTGGCCGCGCCCGCCGCGAACTGCGTGGCCAGCAGCCGCCGTGCGGGCAGCCGCTCGACGACCGCGCCCTGCCGGGTGAAGGCCGCCGCGACCCAGGTGAGGCAGGTCGCGGCGGCGGCGGCCAGGAGCCAGGGCCACTCGGCCGTCGCCAGCTGGCCGAAGCCCTCCGCGAGGACGGAGCGGTGGCGCACCGCGACCACCAGGACGAGCAGAAGCGGAAGCAGGCACAGGACCTGCCGGACCGGAAGGCGTCTGGGGAGTCCCTGGGGAAGTTCGGGGAGTCCTTCGGGGAGGCGTACCGCAGTCACATCGGGAGAGGTTTTCCACACCGCACCAACGTGGGGTTGCGGGCACGGGGACGGCGGCTGACACGCCGGGCAAAGGCAGGTCGCCGGATGCGCGGCGGCTGCCGGAACCCCTGTGTGTGCGGGTTTCTGCCGGCTTTCGTTGACCTCAACGAAGCTTGAGGTCTTAACGTCTCTCCCATGAGCATGGAGACCACCGCCTGGACCCAGCTGCACAGCGTCATGAACGCGCAGCAGGAACGCCGCCCCTTCGACCCCGCGACGCTGCGCCGCATCGCCGCCTTCGCCCGCCCGCACCGCCGCCGTATCGGACAGTTCGTGCTGCTCAGCGTGGTGACCGCGCTTCTCGCCGTCGCGACGCCGGTGCTCGCGGGGCACGTCGTCGACACGATCGTGTCCCACGGCGACGAGGGCACCGTCATCCGCTTTGCCGTGCTCATCGCCGTGATCGCGCTCGCCGAGGCGGCGTTCGGGATCCTCAGCCGATGGCTGTCGTCGACGCTGGGCGAAGGACTCATCCTGGATCTTCGGACGGCTGTGTTCGATCATGTGCAGCGCATGCCGGTCGCGTTTTTCACACGTACCCGTACGGGCGCGCTCGTCAGTCGTCTCAACAATGACGTCATCGGAGCCCAGCGCGCCTTCAGCAACACCCTGTCGGGAGTGGTCAGCAATGTGGTGACGCTGCTGCTCACGCTGGCCGTGATGCTCACCCTGTCCTGGCAGATCACCCTGCTCGCGCTCGTCCTGCTGCCGGTGTTCGTGATCCCCGCCCGGCGGATGGGCAGCCGGATGGCGAAGCTCCAGCGCGAGGCGGCGGACCTCAACGCCTCGATGGGCACCCGGATGACCGAGCGGTTCTCCGCGCCCGGCGCCACGCTGGTCAAGCTGTTCGGGCGGCCCGAGCAGGAGTCGGTCGAGTTCGCGGCGCGCGCCCGGCGGGTGCGGGACATCGGCGTACGGACGGCGATGGCGCAGTCGGCGTTCATCACGGCGCTGACGCTGGTGTCGGCTCTGGCGCTCGCGCTCGTCTACGGTCTCGGCGGCTGGTTCGCGCTGCGCGGCACCCTGGAGCCCGGCGCGGTCGTCTCCCTGGCGCTGCTGCTGACCCGCCTGTACGCGCCGCTCACCTCGCTCGCCGGGGCTCGCGTGGAGGTCATGAGTGCCCTCGTCAGCTTCGAGCGCGTCTTCGAGGTGCTCGACCTCAAGCCGCTCATCGATGAGAAGCCGGACGCGCGCAAGGTGCCGGAAGGTCCGGCGGCCGTGGAGTTCGACGACGTCCGCTTCGCCTACCCCTCCGCAGACAAGGTCTCCCTCGCCTCGCTGGAGGAGGTCGCCGCCCTCGACACCCGCGGCGGCGCCGAGGTCCTGCACGGGGTCTCCTTCCGCGCCGAACCCGGCCAGACCGTCGCGCTCGTCGGCTCCTCCGGCGCGGGCAAGTCGACCATCGCCCAGCTGCTGCCCCGGCTGTACGACACCGACGAGGGCACCGTCCGCATCGGCGGGGTCGACGTGCGTGACCTGAGCGCCGACTCGATGCGCGAGACCCTCGGCATGGTCACCCAGGACGGGCACCTGTTCCACGACTCGGTGCGGGAGAACCTGCTGCTGGCCCGGCCGGCGGCGACCGAGGACGAGCTGTGGGACGTGCTGCGCCGGGCCCGGTTGGAGGACCTCGTCCACTCCCTGCCCGACGGCCTCGACACCGTGGTCGGCGAACGCGGCTACCGGCTCTCCGGCGGCGAGCGCCAGCGCATGACCATCGCCCGCCTGCTGCTGGCCCGCCAGCGCGTCGTCATCCTCGACGAGGCCACCGCCCACCTGGACAACACCTCGGAGGCGGCCGTCCAGGAGGCGCTCGCCGAGGCGTTGGAGGGCCGGACCGCCGTGGTGATCGCACACCGCTTGTCGACCGTGCGGGCGGCGGATGCGATCCTCGTCGTGGAGGCAGGGCAGATCGTGGAACGGGGCACGCACGAGGAGCTGCTCGCCGCCGGCGGACGCTACGCGGAGCTGTACCGTACCCAGTTCGAGAAGCACCCTGCGGAGGCGGCGCAAAGGATCTGATCGCTCGTGATTGGTTCCCGATCGGAATCTTCACAGTGACCACTGATAATTTACGAAGGGCGCGATGTACCAATAGCTCGGGTGGGGGGAACGCCCGATCAAGAGGTCAGGGGGGCTCGCGGTCGCTTGTGCGGCCGCTGCGTCAATCCGCGCTGGTCAGGTGTAAGTGCGGAGGGAGACGCGGCCGTGACGTGGGCATGCCAATCAAGGGGGGCGTTCAGCCTCACCCGTCCCATAGGTGACGCACGTTCGGATGTGCGGCATGGCTGAGCCGGAGGCAGGACCCGGCTCGCGCCGTCGCCGCGCGGCCCCGAAGCAGCCCTGGCACCGCCGTCTGCGCGGCCTCGGCCGCGGCGCCGCGAGCACGGAGGCGGGCGCTGCTTCGCCCCGGCAGGGCGACCGGGCGGCCGGATCGCGGCGCGGGCCGCGCCGCAAGACCGAGCTGCCGCCCGCCCTGGGCCGGATAGTTGAGCGGCTCGCGCCGCTCACCGAGCAACTCGTCACCCTCGCCCGGCGGGCCGCGCCCTTCGCCCGCCGCCTCCGGCCTCAGTACCCACGCCCGGGCCGCACCGGCTGGCGGCGCTGGGTCCCCTCCTGGCGCCAGTGGCTCGGCGCCTGGGTCGCCTCGCTGGGCCTGGTCGGCTGCCTGTTGACCCTCGCGTACGCCATGACGGATATCCCGGACAACCTGAACACGTACGCCACCCAGCAGGACAACGTGTACTTCTACGCCGACGGGACACCCATGGCCCGCACCGGCTGGGTGCGGCGCCAGGCGATGCCGCTGAAGGACATACCCAAGGACGTGCGCTACGCGGTCCTGGCGGCGGAGAACGAGAGCTTCTACTCCGACCCCGGCATCTCCGTGAAGGGCCTCACGCGGGCCCTGTGGCGCACCGTGGGCGAGGGCGACACGCAGGGCGGCTCCACCATCACCCAGCAGTACGTCAAGAACGTCTACCTCAACCAGAACCGCTCGGTGAGCCGCAAGTTCACCGAGGCCATGATCGCCATCAAGCTCGACGAGCACATGAGCAAGGACCGCATCCTGGAGGGCTACCTCAACACGAGCTGGTTCGGACGCGGCACCTACGGCATCCAACGGGCCGCGCAGGCCTACTACGGCAAGGACGTCAGCAAGCTCAACGTCAGCGAGGCCGCCTTCCTCGCCTCCCTGCTGAAGGGCGCGGGCCTTTACGACCCCACCCTCAGCCAGGCCAACCACGCGCGGGCCGTGGAGCGCTGGAAGTGGATCCTCGACCGCATGGTCAAGACCGGCAAGCTGTCGGCCACCGAGCGCGCCAAGTACACGCAGTTCCCCGAGCCGGTCAAGCAGTCGCAGACCAACGACACCGGCCACCAGAGCGACTACCTGGTGGAACTCGCCGCCACCTACGCCAAGAAGGCCGGAAACATCTCGGACCAGCAGTTCGACCTGGGCGGCTACCAGATCTACACCACCTTCGACAAACGACGGGAGGAGGCGCTCACCGACGCCGTGACCAAGGCCCGCGCGAAGGCGCAGAAGGACGACAAGACCAAGGCCAAGTCCGCGCACTACGGCGGCGCCTCGGTGGCCTCCGACGGCCGCATACTCGCCGTCTACGGCGGACCGGACCACCGTAAGCAGGGCTTCAACGAGTCCAACGCCGCCACCGTCCCGGCCGGCACGGCGTTCCTCCCGCTCGTCTACGCCGCCGGCCTGGAATTCGGCGCCCACAAGGAGCGCGGCGGCGCGGCGACCACCGTCACCCCGCAGTCCCTCTACAACGGGGACGACGGCGTCCCGGTCACCACGCCGGAGGGGCCCTACTGGGACCGCAGCGGCAAGAAGGTCGCCGCCCACAACGACGGCGGCAAGTCCTGGGGCACCATCAGCCTCGGCAAGGCGCTCGCGGAGTCCGTGAACACCCCGTTCATGCAGCTCGGCATGGACGCCGGCCTGGACAAGGTGCGCAGGACCGCCGAGGCCGCGGGCCTGCTGCCGTCCAGCATCGGGCCGCAGGTGCCCGCCCTGTCCATGGGCAGCTCGACGCCCAGCGCGATACGGATGGCCAGCTCCTACGCCACCTTCGCCGCCGCGGGCACGCACACCGAGCCGTACTCCGTGCGCCGCGTCACCCGCAACGGCTCCGCCGTCGCCCTGGACACCCCCAAACCCCGCCGCGCCATGCGCGCCGAGGTGGCCACCCAGGTCACCGAGGCGCTCACGGACTCCTTCCGGACGCAGCACCCCACCGACGCGAGCGCGTCCGCGAAGGTGGCCGGGAAGGGCGGCACCACCCCGAAGGACACCGCCGGCTGGTACGTCGGTACGCACCGCTCCGTGTCCACCGCGGTCGTCGTCTACCGGATGGATCTGACCAAGAGCCTGGAACCGCTGCCGCTGAAGGGGATGGCCGGAACGCCCGCCACGACCGTCCCCTACGACATCTGGTCGAAGGCCATGAGTCCGCTCCGCTGACGCCACCGACCGGGACCCGGTGCTCCGCGCCCCTTGACTCCTCGCACTCCCCTCCTCGCAGAATGTGCCTCCCATGACATCGAAAGCCGGTCGCCGACGCCGCCGCCGCGCCCCTTTGACGACTGCCCGCCTGACCGCCCGCCCGGGGATCCTGACCATGGCGGTCCTCCTCGTCGTCGCCTCCCTCGCGGCCGCCTATCTGGCGCTGGGCGGCACCGACGACACGTCCTCGACCGCGTCGGCCGGCGGCAAGCGCTCCGGCGACGCAAGCGCCGGGACGAAGAACGAGCCGGCCTGGGACGGCAAGACGAAGGTGATCGGCGACGGCTCCACGTCGTACACCGGACCCCCGAAGGGGCAGCTGAAGCCGGTGCGGCTCAAGCCGGGGGAGAAGCCGCCCCAGTTCGTCGTCTTCTCCTGGGACGGCGCGCTGGAGGGCGACGACCATCTCTTCTCCCACTACCGGGAGTTGGCGAAGAAGTACGACGCGCACATGACGTTCTTCCTCACCGGCATCTACCTGCTGCCGAAGGACAAGAAGACGCTGTACGAGGGGCCGCAGCACAAGCCGGGCGACGCGGCGATCAGCTACGCCACCGACGAGCACATACGCACCACCCTGGAGCAGCTCGGCAAGGCGTGGAAGGACGGCAACGAGATCGGCTCCCACTTCAACGGTCACTTCTGCGGCGCCAAGGGCGGCGGTGACTGGAGCACCGAGGAGTGGAAGAGCGAGATCAGCCAGTTCTACTCGTTCGTGCAGAACTGGAAGACCAACACCGGCGACAAGGACCTGCCGCCGCTGCCGTTCGACGCGAAGCGGGAGATCGTCGGCGGCCGTGCGCCCTGCCTGGAAGGGCAGAAGACCCTGCTCCCCGCGATCAAGAAGCTCGGCTGGCGCTACGACGCCAGCTCCACGGGCGACTTCCAGATTTGGCCCACCAAGAAGAATGGCATCTGGGACTTCCCGCTGGAGCTGCTCCCCTACGAGGGCGGCAAGTACCAGGGACTGTCCATGGACTTCAACTTCCTCTACAACCAGTCCAACGGCGAGACCGAGGGCGACGCCTCCCAGTACCCCACGTGGCAGCAGGAGACCACCGCCTCCTACCTCGCCGGCTTCAACCGGGTGTACTACGGCAGCCGGGCACCGCTGTTCATCGGCAACCACTTCGAGGACTGGAACGGCGGCATCTACATGAAGGCCATCGACGACGTCATCAAGACGGTGTGCGTCAAGAAGGAGGTCCGTTGCGTCTCCTTCCGTGAACTGGCCGACTGGCTGGACGCGCAGACACCGCAGGTACGGGAGCGACTGCGCAGTCTCGACCCCGCGCAGTCGCCCGACTGGTCGACGGTGGTGAAGTAGCCTCCGGGCGGAACGTACCTATCGAGCGAACTCGGTCGGTTCGTCCAGTCGTGTCAGCTTCCGTGGATTGGCCGTCGCGTAGATCCGGGTGACCCGCCCGTTCTCCACCACAAGGCTCACCGCGGCCTGCCGGCCGTCGCGCTCGATCCGCCCCGCAGGCGCGCCGTTGAGCCACAGGGCCGTCGTCTCGAACGCGGCCCGGTCGGCGCGCGCGAGCAACGCCGCCACCAGCTCGGCCCCGTGGACCGGGGTCGGAGCGGCGGCCGCGAGCCCGCCGCCGTCGGCGACCAGGACCACATCCGGCGCCAGGACCTCCATCAACTCCAGCAACTGCCCGTTGCGCAGCGCTAGCAGGAACCGTTCCACCACGGCCTGCTGCTCCGACCGGCTCACCCGCACCCGCGGCTGCCGGGCCGCGACATGCTCGCGGGCACGCCGCGCGATCTGCCGCACGGCGGCCGCGGACTTGCCGACGGCCTCGGCGATCTCGTCGTACGGCACCTCGAAGACCTCGCGGAGCACGAACACCGCCCGCTCCGTCGGTGCGAGCGTTTCCAGGACGGTCAGCATCGCGATCGAGACACTCTCCGCGAGTTCCACGTCCTCGGCGACATCAGGGCTGGTCAGCAGGGGTTCCGGCAGCCATTCGCCCACGTAGTCCTCGCGGCTGCGCGACAACGTCCGCAGACGGTTGAGCGCTTGCCGGGTGACCACCCGGACCAGGTACGCCCGTGGATCACGCACCTGCGCACGGTCGACGTCGGCCCACCGCAGCCAGGACTCCTGCAGTACGTCCTCCGCGTCGGCCGCCGACCCGAGCATCTCGTAGGCGACCGTGAACAGCAGGCTGCGATGGGTGACGAACGGATCGTCACTCATGCCGTCGCCGCTGTGCCAAAAGCCTGCGGGCGCGGGGCCAGCGGAATCGCGCAGGCATCGGAGAAGCCCTGTGACGTGATCCCGTGCGCGGTGTTGCACCTGGCCGCGAAGTTGGCGAAACCGATGAACACGGTGAGCTCGACCAGCGCCGCCGGGCCGAGCCGGTCGAGCAGGCCCGCGTACAGCTCGTCGGTCACGGTCGGCGGCGTGTTCGTCATGGCCTCGGCGTACGCCAGCACGTCCCGCTCCAGCGGCGTGAACACCTCCGACTCCTTCCAGCGCGGCACCTGGCTCGCCTTGGCGAGGTCCAGGTTGTGGTTCTGGGCGAGAAAGTAGTTGATGTCCAGGCACCAGCTGCAGCCGATCTGCGCGGCGACGGCCATGTGCGCGAACGTCTTGAGGCTCGCGTCGGCCGCATCCCAGGTGGCCACTCCGTTCGAGAACTCCCGGCTGGCCGCGGCGACCTTGGGGTTGTGCGCCAGCACCTCCTCGGGTTCGGGCACGGTACCCAGCATCTTGATCATGTTTTCCCTGAGCTCGGAAGGGAGCTCGGCCTTCGGGACGCGGAGCGCCATGGTGTTCTCCTCGAAAGTCTGCCTGTGCCGGCCTGTTCGGCTCGTTCGGCATGAAGACACCAGCGGGCCCGCGGATGTGACACCGGTACCGGGGATGAGCGGGAGGGCGCTTGCAGAGCCCCTGCCCGGTGAAGGTCACCGGGCAGGGGCTCTGGGGTGGGGGCGGTCACGCCACCTCGGCTGTCACAGGGTCAGCCGTCGTTCTCCGAGGACGGGAGGAACGCGCCCGGCACGTCCTTGGGCGCGTAGATCTTCTTCTCGCCCGGGTACGGCGTTTTCCACCCGTGCGTCTCGTACCACGTGAAGTGGTTCATCTGCGCCGGGTTGGCGAAGTCGGGCTTGGCATTCGGGCCGGTCAGGTGCTGCTTGGACTTCCAGCTGTCCCATTCGCCCGCGAGCTGTCGCCGGTCCGCGGGGACGGTGGTCGACGGTACGGCCGCCGCCTTCGGGTTCTGCGGTGCGGGGGTGTCCAGGCCACAGGACGGCGGGGTCTTGAGGCCGTCGGTCAGCGGTGTCCTGTTGGGCAGCGCGGTGAACGGCGTGGGGTCCGCCTTCTTGGTGAAGGCCGCCGTCATCGGGGTGGCCGCGCTGTCCTTCTGGTTCATCGGGTGAACCCCGAGGATCTGCTCGATGGTGCGGATCATCGTGATCTGCGTGTAGTAGTGGCTGTCGACCGTGCCGTGCCTGGCCCAGGGGCTGATGATCTGGATCGGCGCACGGTGGCCGTCGACGTGGTCGAGCCCCGCCTGGGAGTCGTCCTCCACCACGAAGACGGCGGAGTCCTTCCAGTACTTGCTGTGCGAGATGGTGTCGATGATCCGGCCTGTCGCCAGGTCGTTGTCCGCGACCTGGGCGGGCGAGTTGGCCGGACCGCCCGTGTGATCGCTGGAGAGCCAGAACATGTTGAGGCCCGCCGGACCGTGCTGCTCGAAGTCCCGCTTCCAGATCTCGGTCCGGTAGATGTCCGGGACGCTCGTGTCGAACTTCGCGAAGCCGGGCACCGACACGGAGTTGAGCGACGGGATCGGCGAGGACGACACCAGGTTGAAGGCGGTGTCCTGCCCGCTGGAGCGCATGTTCTTGGCGTCGCAGTAGAGGTTCTGCCAGCTGGCGTCGGCCGGCTTGGTCAGGAACTGCTGGAACTCACCGAAGTCGCGCACCGACTTGCCGGCCGCCTGCGCGCCGGTCCACAGGAACCCGGTCCGCTGGTGGCCCAGCGCGTCGTCCTCGGTGTCGTAACTGCGCGCGTACTCGCCGGCCGAGGACTCGGTGTACTCCGGGTTGTCGGCCTGCATCAGCCAGTTGTGGCCCTCGGCGGAGTTCGTGCCGATGTCGTACGTGTTGTCGTACAGCCCGAACTGGTTCGCCAACGCGTGCTGGTTCGGCGTCACGTTCTCGCCGAACTCGGCGAGCGTCGGGTCGCCGTTGCCCTTCTCGACGTCGCCGAAGACCTGGTCGTAGGTCCTGTTCTCCTTGACGATCAGAAAGACGTGCTTGATCGTCGACGGGTCGCCGAGCCGTGCGGGCACGGGCACCGGCTTTGCGTGGTTGTGGCTTTTGGCTGTCTCGACGGCGCCACGGGTCCAGCCGTTCTGCTGGAAGACCTTGGACGTCCGGGACTTGATGACCTGGTCACTGGGCAGGGTGAAGTGGGTCAGGCTCGACGTCGTGTCGTGGGTGCCGTGACCGGCCTTGGTGGTCGCCCGACGGGCGTCGATGCCACGGGTGTTGGAGACGACGACCTCGTTGCCCGCGGTGGCGATCTCCGCGGGGAAGTAGTCGGTCGGCAGCAGGCCGACGTAACCGACCGGCTCCTGCGGGCTGGTGTACCGGTAGACGGCGACCGCGTTGGCGCGGCCGAGGGTGACCAGCAGATGTCCGTCCTGCGTGAGCGTCACGGCGTCGGGCTCGTAGCCGACCGATGCCTCGGGCCACGGCTTGGTGGAGATCGTCTGGACGACTTCGTCCTTGTGGGTGTCGATGACCGAGACGTCGTTGGTGGCGGTGTTCGTGACGAACACGGCGCCGTTCTTCGCGTACAGGGCGGTCGGGTGCAGTCCTACGGAGACGCTCGCGACGTCCGCGGACGCATCGGCCGTGTCGATGACGCTGACCGTGCCCGTCGTGGTGGCCGCGGTCGCCGGGTCGGCCGGCACCTGCGTGTTGTACGAGTTGATGGTGGTGTCGCCAGGCAGCGCGGTGCGGCCGCCCTCGTTGCTCACGTAGAGCTTGGAGCCGACTGCGACCATGTCGCGCGGGGCGTTGCCCACAGCCCAGCTCTGCTTGATCGCGCCGGTTGCCGCGTCGAGCGCGACCACCCGGTTCTGCCCGTTGACCGCGGCGTACACGGTGGAGCCGTCGGGCGAGAACACCGGTTCGCCCACCAGCGCGTGCTTGGGTCCGTCCGCGGGGATCCTGACGGCCACCGGGTTCGCGACACTGCCGTCGGCGTTCACCGTGAACCGGGTGTAGCCGTCGGTCTGGCCGAGCCACAGCTGCGTGCCGTCCGGCGAGTACGTCGGGCCTTCCTGCCCCACGTCGTTGCCGCTGATGCGCAGATCGGCGGCGGCGTTGTTGCCGATGCGCTGCTGCACCTTCCAGGTCTTCAGGTCGACGACGGCCATCGCGAGACCGCCGTCGGTGAGGGAGGCGGCGAGGTGGCTGCCGTCCGGACTCACCGACGACGACATGATCTTGCCGTTGTCGATGGTGAGCCGGTCACCGTACGGCGCTATGTACTGGTCGCTCGACACCACCTGGCCGTGCCGGGTGACCTGGCCCACCTGGTCGTAGCCGAACTGCCGGGTCGAGGCGAAGGCCGTGCCGGCGAGCGCGAGGGCCAGTGCGGTGATGCCCGCCGTGGTCAGAGGTCTCCGTCGGCCGAGGCGTCGCGCGAGGGCGCCGAAGCGGGCTTCCTCGACGCGCCTTCGGCGGCGTGTTACCTGCATGGAGTCATCCCTTCGAGGTGGCGGAGAGCAGCTCGACGTTGCCGTCGAACTGCCAAAGCGGGTTCGGCACGTCCCCGTTGGGGGTGCGCACCAGGAAGTAGCCGTTCACTTCCTTCGGCCCGTCGCCGTCGGCGACGTACCGCCCGTCTGCGGTGACGTCGAGCTGGTAGACGGCCTGGCCGATGGCCTCGACGTCGGGGAGGTGCCAGGACACGACACAGCGCCAGTCGTTGCCGGAACCCTCGGCGTCGTCGGCCACGCCGGCCTTGGTGCACGCCGCCGTGGCCTTCAGCTGCGCCTCGGTGACCGCCGGTCGGTGGAGTTGGCCGGTCTGGGTGCGGTAGAGATGGGCGAAGGCCGTGGCGACCGACCGCTGCACCTTGTCCTGGGTGATGCCGGAGCCTGTGGCCGGGCTCGCCATGGTGAGGACCGCGACGGTCACGACGCCGAGCCCCAGGAGCGGCAGTGCTCCGACGAGCAGCGCGCGCCGCCCCATGGCGTCATCGGCCGGGTTGGTGAAGTCACGTCGTACGAAGAGGAGATAGGCGAGCGCCGTCGCAGCGACGGCCCAGACCAGACTGACGACGATGCCGGTGAGCAGCGGGCCCAGCTGGGTGGGGCTGGTGAACAGGCCGTTCCAGGAGATGAAGGCATAGCCGGGCAGCGCGAGGCGCACGACGACCGGCAGCGGCAGCATCTGCCCGAGCTGCATGGCGAGCGCGACGAGCGCGGGCAGGAGCAGACCCATGGGGGAGCGGCCGAGCGCCACGGATCCGAGCAGCCCGATGGCGGACAGGGCCAGCGTCGGGGCGAGGGCGCAGACCCAGGCGAGCAGCACTTTCGCGGCGGCGTCGGACGGCGCCAGCGTGTGGCCGTCGAGCCCGACCAGAGGATGATTGCCGACCGCGATCAGTCCGCCGACGGTGCTGGAGACGACCAGCCCGGCCACCAGGACCAGGATCACGCCGAGACTGGCCAGCGCCTTCGCCGCGAAGATCCGCCGCGGCGAGCGCACCGCCACCAGCAGATGACGCCAGGTGCCGAGGCGGTCCTCGGCGGCGAACACATCACCGGCGACGACCGAGGTGGCCAGGGGCAGCGCCCACGATCCGCCGAACCCGAGCGTCACCAGTGGCCCGGCCCATCCGGTGGCGTGCATCCAGCGTCCGAAGAGCGTGTCGGTGGGCAAAGTGCTCTGTTGTCCCACAGCGATCACGAAGACGGCGGGAGCAATCCAGCAGATCAGGACCAGCAGGCGGATCCGCCACTGCGAGACCAGCTTGACCAGCTCGAAGCGGAGGCTGCGGGCCACCGGGACGCGCCGGGCGGCGGCCGCGGTGGGGGTGCCGGTGAGTGTCGCGGTCATCGGCCGGCCTCCTGCTGCTCTGTCAGGGCGAGGAACGCCGCCTCCAGCGGCGATACCACCGGGGCGAGTTCGCGCAGCGCGATGCCCGCGCGCACCAGCCGCGTCACCAGTTCGTCGAGGGCGGGCACGAGGGCGCGTACGACGAGTACCTCCGGGTCGTGCCGCGGTCCGAGGCCCTCGACGAGGTGTATCCCGTCTGCCGCGGTGGCGAGGAGGTGTGCCGCATCGGGGTCCGATGTCCGCAGCCGGTAGTCGAGTTCGCTGTTCTCGGCGGCCAGTTTGCTCAGCGGTCCGGAGAAGACGACCCGGCCGGTGGCGAGGATGGTGACCTCTGAGCACAGTGCCTCGACGTCGTCCATGCGGTGGCTGGACAGCACGACAGCGGTACCGTTCGCGGCGAGCCGGGTGAGGACCCGGTGCACGTGCCGGGTGCCCGCCGGGTCGAGGCCGTTGGAGGGCTCGTCGAGGACCAGCAGTCTGGGCTCGGTGAGCAGCGCCGCGGCGAGCCCGAGGCGCTGCCGCATGCCGAGGGAGAAGCCGCGCGCCCGGTCCTCGGCGACATCCGTGAGCCCGACCTGGTCCAGTACGTCGTCGATCCGCGAGGTTCCCGCGTCACGGCCCTGCAGTGCGGCGAGGGCCGCGAGGTTCTGCCGGGCGGTGAGCGAGGGGTACAGACCGGGCCCGTCGACGAACCCGGCGACCCCTTCGGGGGCGGAGAGCGCCCGGCGGACCGGCGACCCCAGGATTTCCAGGCTGCCGCTGTCGGCGGCCGCCAGGCCGAGCAGCAGGCCGAGCAGCGTCGTCTTGCCGGCGCCGTTCGGTCCGATGAGGCCGTGGATCTGTCCTTCCGCGACGTCGAGGTCGACGCCGTCGAGGGCGACAACGTTGCCGAAACTCTTCGTCGTCCCGCGGCTTTTGATGGCGAGCGGTCTGTCCATGAGCCCCTTCTTTCGGAACCCCATGGACCATAGGGACCCCACAAGTCCCGTGCAGGGCACACGGATTGAACGCACAGGGAACGGAAAGCATCTGGCGGGCTGCGCCTTGTCGGTCAGCATGCACGGCCCGCGCGGCGGTTTCTTCAACGACGAGGGCGTGGTTCCCTGATGAACCCGGACGGACGGGGGTTACTGGTCCGGTCAGCGCGTGTGGAGAGCGGCGGCGTGTCCCATGCGGGTGACGGCCTCGGTGAGGACGGACCGGGAGGTGGCGAAGTTCAGGCGGACGTGTCCTGCTCCTCCCGTGCCGAAGATGTGCCCTGAGGACACTGCGACCCGGGCCTGTTCGAGGAACAGTTTCGCGGGGCCGGCCAGGTCGGTGACGACCGCGAGGTCGGTGCTGCCTTCTTCCGACGCGAGGCCGAGGGAGCGGCAGTCGAGCCAGGCCAGATAGGTTCCCTCCGGTCTGGCGTATCCGATCCCGGGCAGGTGCTCGGCGACGAGCTCGCCGAGCAGGTTCCGGTTCGCGTCGAGTCCTGCCAGCAACGCGTCGAGCCACTTGTCGCCGTGGTGGTAGGCCGCCGTGTGGGCGACGACGCCCAGGAAGCTGGCGCCGTGGTGGACCTCCTCGGGCATCCGGCGCAGATCGCCGGCCGCCTCGGGGCCCGCGAGGGCGAGCGCGGCCTTGATCCCGGCGAGGTTCCAGCCTTTGGTCGCCGACATGAGCGAGAAGGCGTCCTCGGATCCGGGCACGCTCAGGTAGGGCGTGAATTCTGCGCCCGGCAGGACGAGCGGAGCGTGGATCTCGTCGGCGACGACGCGGACTCCGTACCGGCGGGCCGACTCCGCGACGGCGGCCAGCTCTTCGAAGGTGTGAACCGTGCCGGTGGGGTTGTGCGGGTTGCTGAGGAGACAGGCGATCTTGCCCTTGCCGCTCTCCTCCCGGAGACGCCGGAACGTCTCCTCGATGCCCGCCGGGTCGATCCGCAGGTCATCCCCGAGCGGCGCCTCGACGATCCGGCGGTCGTCATGGGTGAGGAAGGCGTAGAAGGGCGCGTAGACGGGGGAGTTGACGACGACCGGGTCGCCGGGATCGGTGATCAGTCGCAGCACCTGGACCGCGCCCATCATCACGTCCGGGATCACGGCTGCGCGGTCGATCGCCACCCCTTCCCAGTTCCAGCGCCGCGAGGCGAAACCCGCGAGCGACTCGGCGAATTCGGTGCCCGCGGGGTAGCCGGTGTCGCCCATGTCGATGGCCTCGCGCAGCGCGTCGGCCACCGGGGGCGCGAGTGGTACGTCCATCTCCGCCACCCAAAGGGGCAGGACGTCCGCCGGGTGCGTGCGCCATTTCATGCTCCTGCGCCGACGGAGCTGGTCGAGCGAGAGGGCCTCAAGGGGGTTCGCGGTGTCTCCGGTCCCGGAGGCCCTGGAGCCGCGCGCATCAGCGGCAGTCATCTTCAGCATTGGACAGCCGTCTTGATCGCGACGCAAGCCCCGAGGGGTACCGACGCCACTTCGAGAAGCTCCTGAAGATCCGGACGCCTGGGCGCTTGCCGCCTGGAAACCGATCGGTGTACCGTAGTGGAAACCGATCGGTTTCTGATTTGGGGTCAAAAACATGACTGCTCATGCCACCTCCACCATCTTCGTCATCGGCGGCACAGGGGCCCAGGGGATGCCTGTTGTACGTGCTCTCGTCGCCGACAAGAAGTACTCCGTCAAGGTCCTCACGCGGGATGCCGGCTCCCCACGGGCCCAGGCTCTTCTCGCGCTCGGCAACGTCTCCATCCTCGAAGGGTCATTCGCTGACGAGGACGTTCTGCGTGAAGGGTTTCGCGGCTGCGACGGGGCGTTCATCAACATCGACGGGTTCAACACCGGCGAGAAGACGGAGACCTACTGGGCCATCCGCAGTTATGAGCTGGCGATCGAAGAAGGAATCAAGTTCTTCGTCTACGGAAACCTCGACTACGCCCTCAAGAAATCAGGCTACGACTCCAGGTTCCGCACCGGCCACTATGACGGGAAAGGCCGCATGGCCGAATGGGTACTGTTCCAGAACGAAGGGAACAGGGACCGGATGGGAGCAGCGGTCTTCACCTCGGGGCCCTACATCGAGATGGCGATCTCGCCGCTCACACCTATGACGCCCACCATCGAGGACGGCGTCGTGACGTGGCGAGTCCCGCTCGGTGAGGGAGCCGTACCGCACGTGGCTCTGGAGGATTGCGGATTCTATGTCCGTTGGCTCTTCGACCACCCGGAGCGGGCGAATGGCATGGACCTCGAAGTCGCCATCGAGCACATGACCTATGCCGACATGGCCGCAGCGTTCGAGAAGGTCACGGGGCACCCGGCGCAGTACATCGACACTGATCTGGAAGCATATTGGAACAGTCCGGACCTGACAGGGATCGCCGATCAACCTGCCGGCTACAACGCCGACCCCAACGACAAGAGCAGCATGAGTTTCCGTGACAATTTCACCGGCTTCTGGAATGTGTGGAAGCACGGGATCATCACCAGGGACTACGCTCTCCTCGACGAAATCCACCCCAACAGGATCCGAAGTGCCGAGGAGTGGTTCCGTCGAGAGGACCAGTTGGGCAGGGAACTCGGCAAGGGAAGTCTCTGGGAGAGGGTCCAGCCGGAGAACTGGAGCATGGACTCGGCGATCCTCAAGAGCAGCGCGGACTTCAGGACGGGGAAGTTGTAAACGACTCCGTCGTCGACACCGTCCGGGTTGGGGAAGGGCGGCCGAGTTCGCTGAGGCGCCAAGTCGTCCATGTCGGTGCCGAGACCTGGTTCCTGGGCGGGCGGACAGTTCAGGGAGAAGGTTCGGATGCGGCCTGCCCGGCACTGAGCCCGTCCAGCAGGAGGTCCCCGAGCTCGGAGAAGGCGTCGCCGGCGGTCAGGCCGGTGCTCTCCAGAAGGGCACCCGACTGGACGGCGTCGATGGTCACCGCCACGACCTGGGCGGCGAAGTGCCCGTTGAGCGCGCGGAAGACGCCGGCCCGCACGCCCTCCTCGATCAGTTCGTGGACCCGGTGCGCCGCGGCGGCGGAATTCTTGCGGTAGATCTGTGCGGTCGGTTCGTAGCCGACCATGTCGTCGTAGAAAGCGTGGGAATGCCGGCGCATGGCGGTGCCGACGCCGGCGAGGTAGACCCGGATGCGCTGCCTGGGGTCGGGCTCGGCCTGGACGGCCTGCTCGATCTCGGCGGTCGCATCCCGGAAGAAGGTGCGGGTGACCGCCAGCACCAGCTGTTCCTTGGTGGAGGCCAGGCTGTACAGCGTCGCCTTGGAGCATCCCAGTCGCTGGGCAAGCTCGTCCATGGTCACCGCGGTGAAGCCTTCGGCCAGGATGATCGCCTCGGCCTGGCGCAGCAGCTCGTCCCGCCGACGAGTGTCGACGACCCGCTTACGTGCCGTTCGGCGCGGGCGTCGGTCGCGCGAGTCAGTTTGGGCCGTCACCGCAGCAGTCTCCCATGAGCGTCTCCGCCCAGCGGCGGATGGTCGTCCTGGCCGGCCGGAAGGCCGGACCAGGACGAATGGGTACCAGGGTACCGCCGAAGGTACCGCGGAGGACGGCGTCGCCGACCCCCTCGATCGCGCCCGACCTGCGTCGCCGATCCGGGTCAGAGATCGACTCCGGCCAGCCACTGGCTCGGGGTCCGGGGTGTCACGCCAAGGAGCTTCTGGGCGGAGCGCTCGGCTGTGATCGAGTGGTCCGGCTGCGTGCTGACGGCTCGGTACATGTCTGCGATGGCGGCGGTGGCCTGCTCGCCCATCATGGGTGCGAGCGGCGCGAAGAAGGCGTGGGGGTCGGTCGCCTCGTAGGTCACGGTCCGCCCGAGCCGAGTGCTGTACGCCTCGGCCAGGTCCTCTCCGCTGATCGCCGGGTACTGGCCGACGGACACGACACCGGTGATGTCCGTGCGTTCGAGCAGCACGGTGGCGGCGTCGGCGATGTCCAGGTGTGAAGCCCACGAGGCGCGGAAGCCGCTGGGCAGCGAGTAGCGCAACACGTCCTCCTCGCGGACGCCCGCGATCACGTTCGGCAGGAGCAGGTTCTCCAGGTAGAACCGGGGCTCGATCACCGCGTGGGAGACGCCGCTGTCCGCCAGTCCGGCGGCAAGCACCGAGACGGCGCTCTCGGCGGAGTCGCGATCGGTGCTCACGAGGCCGCCGCTGGTGGAGAAGACCACGCGGGCAGGCCGGGCCTCACGGATGGCGGCCACGGTGTTGTGCGCGAAGGCCAGGCGGTCCTCCTCCGGGGCCACCGGCAGGTGGACGAACACTCCCTCCGCGCCACGGTAGGCGCGGGTCAGGTCCGCGGTGGAGGAGTAGTCGACGGCCAGCACGCGGGCGCCGTCCACGACAGTGTCCGCGTTGCGGGTGAGGGCGGTCACGGGCTTGCCCGCGGCGGCGAGGGCTGCGACGACGGGGGCGCCCTGGGCGCCGGTGGCGCCATGGATCATGTAGGTCATGGAGCCATTAGTGCATACGATGCACCGGTTACATCAACTGCACTAATGGGCTACGATCGAAAAATGTCTGCTGAATCCAGCCTCCCGGAGTGCGGCGTCGCCCGGTTCATCACGCTGCTCGACGGGCCGTGGGCCACCCTCATCGTGCGCGAACTCCTCCGGGGACCCCACCGCTTCACAGAGCTGCGCAACGCCCTGCCCGGCATCAGCCCGCACACTCTGACCAGCAGACTTCGCCAGTTCGAGAGGCACGGCATCGTCGTCCGAACCGCCTACGCGGAGATCCCTCCCCGGGTCGAGTACCAACTCACCCCGCTCGGCGAAGGACTGCGCCAGGTCCTCGACGCCATGGCCGACTGGGCCGGGGCGGTTCCGGACGGCGGGTCCACCGTCACCGCGTGACCGTCGAGGCGGCGTTACCGGATCGAGGATCCGATGGAGATGCCGCCGTCCACGTCCAGGACGACGCCGGTGATGTAACCGGCGGCCTCACTGGCGAGGAACGCCGCGGCTTCGGCGATGTCCTCGGGCCTGCCGGTGTGGCGCATGGGGATCTTGTTCGTGAGCTTGTCGCGTGCCGGGCCGTTCATGGAGGCGAGCATGGGGGTCTCGATGAGGCCGGGGGCGATGGCGTTGGCGGTGATGCCGTGGCGGGCGCCCTCAAGTGCCAGGGTGCGGGTCATGCCGACGATGCCGGCCTTGGCGGCCACGTAGTTGGTCTGGCCGAAGTTCCCGCGCCAGGACATGGAGGAGAAGCTGACGATGCGTCCGTAGCCCTGGCGTTTCATGGGGGCGAACGCGGCACGGGCGCAGTGGAAGCCCCCGGTGAGGCTGACGTCGATGACGGCGTGCCAGTCGTCGTCGGTGATGTCCTCGACGCGGTTGTCGCGGATGATGCCGGCGTTGTTGACCAGTACGTCGAGGCGGCCGAGACCGGCTGTGACGCCGTCGATCCAGGCATTGACCTGGGCCGAGTCGGTCACGTCCACCACATCGGTGCGGAGTTTCGCGTCGTGGGCGTCGGTGAGGGTCCCGGCTGCGTCGGTGAGGGCCTGTTCGTTGACGTCGGCCAGCGCGACGGTGGCGCCCTCCGCGGCGAACCGGGTCGCCATGGCGAGGCCGAGCCCTTGTGCGGCCCCTGTGATGGCAACGACGCGTCCCTGGTAGCGATTCACTTGTTGTCCGCCTTCGTGGTGGGGGGAGTCAGGAAGGCCCGCAGGGCGTCGGCCACCGAGCTCGCCGACCAGTTGTCGGCGAAGGTGGCCAGTTCCTCGCGCAGGGCCTGCTCGGGGGCGACGCCGTCGATCCGGTGCAGCAGCGTTTTGAGGTGTTGCTGCGCGGGGCTGTGCCGGTCGGCCAACTGCTCGCATATACGGGTGGCGGTGGCGTCGAGGTCGTCCTCTGGCACGATCGCGCGGATCCAGCCCGTGTTCTCGAAAGCGGGCGCGGGCAGCAGTTCGCCGGTCAGCAGGAGCCAGCGGGACAGGCCCCGTCCGACCGCGTCGGGCAGCCGGACGCTCGACCCGCCCGCCGGTACCAGGCGCCGGTTGAGGTGACCGTCGCCGATGAGCGTGGTGTCGGCTGCTACGACGACATCGCAGGCCAGCGCGAGTTCGAGGCCCCCGGCGACTGCGTGACCGTGCAGCACGGCGACCCAGGGTTTCGGGCTGGCCGCGATACGGCTGAAGCAGGCCGACACGTCGGCTAGGAAGTCGACCGGATTGTGGCCCGCGTCGTGCAGCTCCAGGAACTGGTGGAAGTCCCCGCCGGCACAGAAACTCGGTCCCCTGCCCGCCACCGCGATGACCGCAGTGTCGGGGTCGGCCTCGGCGCTGGTGATCTGTTTGTCCAGGGCTTCGACGAGGGTGACGTCGAGGGCGTTGCGCCGCTCGGGGCGGTTGAGCAACAGCCAACGGACGGGGCCGCGTTGCTCGACGAGTAGGGGTTCCAAGCCGGTCAAGGTGACTCCGGGGCGGTGGTGAGTTCGGTGCGTCGGCGTTTGCGCAGCAGGTAGCGCTGGGTCTTGCCGCTGGGCGTCTTGGGCAGGGCGTCGATGAAGTGGATGGTGCGTGGGTAGGCGTGGGCGGCGTAGCGCGTCTTGACCAACTGCTGGAGCTCGGTGGCCAGTTCGGGCGAGCCGTCGCCGCCGTCGCGGAGGACGACGTACGCCTCGATGACCTCGCCGCGGACGTCGTCGGGTGCGCCGATCACGCTGCACTCGGCGACAGCGGGATGCTGGGCGAGGACGCTCTCGATCTCGAACGGCCCGATCCGGTAGCCGGCCATGATGATGACGTCGTCGTCGCGGGAGGAGAAGAAGAAGTCGCCGTCGGCGTCGATGCGCCCGGCGTCGCCCGTGAGGTACCAGCGGCCGTCGAGGGTGAACTTGGCGTCGCTCTGCCCGGGGACCTGGTAGCTGCGGAAGGTCATGAGCCGGCTTGCCGCTACGTCGATCGCGACCCGGCCGAGCACGCCTGGTCCGGCGACCTCGTCCTTCTCGTCGGCCAGGACGGTGAGGCTCCAGCCGGGCACCGGCCGGCCCATCGATCCCGTCTTGAGCGGACGTGCGAGTTCGCTGTGGTGGTGGTTGGCCAGGGGCATGCCGAGTTCGGTCTGGCCGAAGTGATCGTGCACGGCCAGGCCGAGCGCGGCGCCGGCCCACTCGTTGACCTCGGGGGTCAAGGGCTCGCCCGCGCTGGACGCGCGCTCCAGCCGCAGGCCTTGTGGCACCGGCGCCGACGAGGAGCGCAGTCCCCGGTACACAGTGGGGGCGACGGTGAAGTCGGTGACCTGGTGGTCGACGAGGGTGCGCCAGGTCGTCTCGGCGGAGAACCCGCCGGACAACAGCAGGCTGGGGATGCCGGCGGCCATCGGGGCGACGATCGCGGCGTACAGCCCGTAGGCCCAGCCGGGGTCGGCGGCGCACCAGTAGCTGCTGTCCGGGGTGACGCCGAGGCCGTACTCGAGGTAGATCTGCCATCCGGCGATGTAGGAGACGGGATGGATGACCCCCTTGGGCTTGCCGGTGGTGCCGGAGGTGAACATGTGCACCAGCGGGCCGTCCCCGCTCGTGGTGACGGCGGGCACAGGCTTGGGCGATGCCGCCGTGACGAGGTCGGCCAGCGACGTGTCACCGGGCGAAGTGCCGGCTCCGGTGACGACGACGCGGCGCTGGGGGTCGTCCGGCATGTCCGGGCCCGGGTCGAGTTTGTGGCGCTGGTCGGGGTCGACGACCACCACGTGCGCACCCGCGCCGTCCAGACGCAGGGCGATGGCCTGGGGTGCGAACGCGGTGAACAGCGGGACGTAGACCGCGCCGAGCCGCCAGATCGCGAGGATGACGGTGACCAGGTCGGTGCTCTTGCCCATCAGGGTCGCCACCCTGTCACCGGGACCGACGCCGAGCCCTTGCAGGGCCCGCGCGTACCGGTGCGAGTCCGCGGCGAGTTCGCCGTACGACAGCGTGGAAGCCTTGCCGTCGCTGTCGACGACGGTGAACGCGACGCGGTCGGCGGGGTGCCGGTCGCACAGCAGCTCGGCCACATTGAGGGAAGGAGCCGTGAAGGTCGCGGTCAGTTCGGCGACCCGGTCGGCGGCGCTCACGACTGGTCCTTGCGGTCGATGACCGGCAGGACCAGACGGCTGGGGTGGTTCGGGCCGTGATGGATGTGGTTGACCGCGGGAATCATCTGCTCCTCGCCCTCGCGGGCGATGACGCCGCCGGTGTTGGTGTTGCGGTCGTAGCGCGGGAAGTTGCTGCTGGAGACGTCCACGCGGATGCGGTGACCGGGAAGGAACACGTTGGAGGTGCCCGTCATGTCGACGGTGACCTCGTAGACCTTGCCCGGCTCCATCAGTACTTCCGTGGCGAGGCCGCCCCGGTAGCGGGCGCGCAGGATCCCGTCGCACAGGTTGATCGCCTTGCCGTCGGGGAACACGTCGACGAGCTTGGCGGTGAAGTCGGTGTCCACCGCCGACGAGGAGACGAACAGGGTCAGGCTGACCGGACCGGTGACCTCGACGGCCTCGTCCAGTACAGGGGTGGCGAAACACAGGACGTCCTCGCGGGCGGCAACCGTCCGCTGGTCGACCGGGCCGCAGAATCCCGGTGTCGTCGGCATCGACGCCCCGCCGGCCGAGGGAACCGGGCGGCGCGGATCGTAGAGATAGGTCTCGTGCCCGGCGTCGGCAGGCGCCTCGATCGTCAACACGCCGTCACCGTCAGCGGTGTTGGCGTGACCGGTGCTCGTGAGATGGAAGTCGGTCCACCTGGTGTCGGGCAGCGGCCACTCCTGCTCGTCTCGCCACTGGTCGATGCCCATCACGAAGAGCTTCACCGGCGCCACGCCGTCCAGCGCGGTGGTGTCACCACGGAGCCAGCGGTCGTAGAACTTCACATGCAGGCCGGACAGGCCCATCAACCGGGCGCCGGCCGGCGGGCCGAAGGAGCGGTCGCGATAGACGCCGTCCGCGGCGGGGCCGTGGTCCCACGGACCGATGATCAGCCGCTGCCCCTCGCGCGCCTGGGCAGTGCCGGCCTTTTGGCGGGCGGTGGTGTAGGTGCGCAGGGTCTGCCCGATGTAGAGGTCGTACCAGCCGCCGATGTTCAGCGCCGGGACGGTGACGTTCTTGAGTTCGGGCGTGAGCTCCATGGCGTCCCAGTACCCGTCGTGGGACGGGTGGGCCATCCAGTCGTCCCACCACTTCCCGTACGCCGCCAACACCGGCACCTCCGCCGTCGGCAGCACCTCATTGAGACGCTCCGGGAACAGGGCCGCCGGACCGAGCTCCTGCAGCTGCGACAAGGTGTCCTCGCCGCGGGCCAGGGACCGCTGCGCGTCAGCCGCGTACATCATGGCGTTCCACACGGTGACCAGGCTCAGTGAGAGGGCACCGCCCGGTGAGTACCAGGGTGCCTCGTAGTTGTCGATCGAGGTGAGAGCCGGCGCGATCGCCTTGAGGCCCGCCGCGCCGGTCACGGCGGTCTCCCACTGGACCATCCCGAGGTAGGACGGTCCGTACATGCCCACCGTGCCATCGGACCAAGGCTGCTCGGTGATCCAGGCGACGGTGTCCTCGCCGTCGTTGCGGTCGGCCATGTGGGGCACGAACTCGCCTTCCGAGCGGTGGGTGCCCCGGCAGTCCTGCACCACCAGCGCGTAACCGGCCTCCAGCAGGGCCAGGAGGTCGGGCATGAGTGCATGGCCGACGCCCATCATGACGTCCTTGCCGTACGGCAGGCGCACGAGCAGCGTCGGTGCCTGCCCCTCGGCCGGCCGCCACACGTTGGCGGCGAGGGCCACGTCGTCACGCATCGGAACGCGGACATCTATGTCGTAAAGGTGCTGCATCGGTGCTCCTCGTCGAGCCGGCGGCGTCCTCCTGGAATGTGGGTACGTTAAGAGGTACGTTCGTACCCTGTCAATTACCGGACGGCGCGCCGGCGCGGGGCGTCAGCTCGGCTTGAGGATCACCGCCTGACCTCCCGCGCTGGTCATCGCCATGCTCAGAGTCGTCGAGGAGGTGACGGTGCGGGTGCTGACCACCGTGGGCGTGGCGTGCGGGGTGGTTCCCGGCGTGCCGTCCGCGTAGACGGTGGCGGTGTAGCTGACGCCGCTGTCGAGGAAGTCCAGCGGGACCGACAGGGTGCGGGCGGTCTCGTTGGTCATCGCCCCGAGGAACCAGGTGGTGCCGCTGCGGCGGGCGACCGCGATGTACTCGCCGATCGAACCGGTGAGGGTCGTGCTCTCGTCCCAGGTGGTGGGCACGGCGTCGAACCACGACAGCCCGGGCCAGTTGGCGGTGGTGGCGTACGACGACGGTGTGGAGTACCAGTAGAGGAAGTTGAGCGGCTGGTAGTACACCGCCGCCATCGCCATCTGGTGGTTGTTGGTCGTCTGGTCGCGGGACTGCCCGTAGCAGATGGTGTAGTCCATCGGGCCGCCGACGTTGCGAGCGAAGGGCAGCGTCACGTTGTGGGTGGCGGTGGGGAAGTTCTCGTTGCCCCGGACGCCCTCCAGGCTGATCCAGTTGGGGTAGGTGCGCTCGTAGCCGAAGGGCCGCACGTCGTCGTGCATGTCGATCAGCAGGTTGTACTTGGCGGCCGTCTTGGCCCAGGCGATGATCTGGTTGGTCATGGTCTGGGTGCCGTCGTTGATGAAGCCGAGCTTGACGCCGGCCACGCCCCAGCTCCTGTAGAGGGCGAACAGGGTGTCGGGGTCGGTCAGGGCCAGGCGGTTGACGTAGAGGAAGACGCCGATGCCGTTCGTCGTGGCGTGGTTGATCACCATGGGCAGGTCGATGTCCGCTATCGCCGCGGTCGCGTCGGTGGTGGTGAACTCCGGGCCGTACCACCCCGCGTCGTACTCGACGTAGTCCAGGCTGCGGGCGACGGCGAAGTCCACGCCGGCGATTCCCGCGGCGGTGGTCAGGTTGCAGCGGAACACCTTGCCCGGCCGGATCCACGTCGTGTCGGTCAGGGCGTCCGCCGGGGCCAGGTTGAGCACCAGTTCGGCGTTGTCGACCAGGTCGGTGTCGGAGGATCCGAGGACGAGGACCCGCCAGGGCGTGGTGAACGGCGTGGTGACGGTCGAGGTGGTCTGCACCGTGCCGCTGCCGCGCGCGGTCTTCTTCATCAGGTACGTCTTGAGGGTGTTGCTCTGCCCGGAGACCGAAGTGAGCATCGCTCGTGGGTAGTTCACGCGGGAGGACTCGCAGATGCAGGCTCGCATCCCGCCGGCCAGGGTGACCAGCAGAGGCATGTCGGTCAGGGGGCCGACATCCGTGCCGGAGGTGCCGGTGGAGGGGATCGCGTCCGGCGCGACGGGGGTGTACACGCTCTCGTCCCGGGCGCTGTGGACCAGGGTGCCGGCGGGGAGGACAAAGCTGGTCAGCTCGTCGGAGAGGGTGGCCTTGCCCGTGCCGAGCAGCGTGTGGCGGAGCGCGACTCCGGTGTCGTAGGCGCGTATCTGAATGCCGAAGGTGACGCCGCTGCCGCTGTCCTGAAGGTTCCAGCGCATCTCCTGGTAGTGGTCGCGGATCGTCGCGTTGCGCCCGTACACCGGGGTCCAGGTGCTGTCCTGGGTCCAGTGCTGATAGTTGGTCATCACGGTGTTCGCGGCGCCCAGGGTGGTGCCGTCGCTCATCACGAGTCCGAGCACCGAGGTGTCGACGACCGTCGTACCGGCGCGTCTGACCGACCAGGAGAGGGCTCCGCCGACCAGCGACACGGTGATCCTGTTGCTGCCGTCCGGTGAGGTGGCGGTCATGACGGCGTCCGCGGCGTGGGCCTCTCCCGTGCCGGCCAGGCCCAGTACGGCGGCCCCCGCCGTGACCGCCGCTGTCTTGAGGACCCCGCGCCGGGACAGCCCTCCCGGTCGAGCGGGGCCGGGCAGGCCGGGCTGCTCCTGACGTCCTGACGTTCCCATGGTCGGTTCACCTCTCTGTTGAGTTGCATGAAGACATCGACACGGGGAGCGCGTGGGCGTCCCGCACGGAACTGGCCCGTGCGGGA